>JARRKK010000160.1:0-6024 GCA_037388105.1 Ignavibacteriaceae bacterium
TGACATCTTTGATGTACCCTTTACCCTGTCAACAAAAACGATTGAAATTTCTTTTATCCTAAATCCTTTTTTCCACGCCTTAAATGTCATCTCAATTTGAAATGCATAACCGTTTGATTTAACCTGGTCCAGGTTTATAGATTGCAAAACTTCTTTCTTAAAACATTTAAATCCTCCGGTTGCATCACGCACAGGAAGTCCTGTAATCAGGCGCGTATACATGTTTGCGAACAGACTTAAAATTAATCTACTCAGGGGCCAGTTTACAACATTTACTCCTTCTTTATACCTGCTACCAAGCACAAGGTCGAAGTTATTCATTTCTTTTAAAAATTTTGGAATCATCTTTGGATTATGCGAAAAGTCAGCATCCATTTCGAATATATAATCGTAATTATTCTCCAACGCATATTTAAAGCCGGTAATATAAGCAGTGCCTAAACCCATTTTGGCTTCACGTTTAATCAGCTTTATACGCGGGTTATTATTCCCTTCAGCAATAACATAGTCTGCAGTTCCGTCGGGTGAATTATCATCAATAATTAGTATATCAATTTTTTGATTCTTTGAAAGAACTGCTGGTATTAATTTAGGAAGATTTTCCAGTTCATTATAAGTAGGTATAATGATAAGTATTTTTTTATTATCCATAAATCAAATGATTACTAAAATATTTACTCTCAATTTTAATTGAAATGTCCTTTCCCAAACAAAACGACAAATATTGTTCTTACAATAATTTTAAAATCCATACGCAGAGACATGTTTTCAATGTAAAATAGGTCATATCTTAATTTAATTTTAACATCCTCAACCGATTCATCATATTTATGTTTTACCTGCGCCCAACCGGTTATACCAGGACGAACCTTTAATCTTCTTTTATAATATGGAATCTCTTCGGATAATTTTTCAACAAAGTACGGTCTTTCAGGTCTTGGTCCAACAATGCTCATTTCTCCTTTAAGAACGTTAATCATTTGTGGGATTTCGTCAATTCTAATTTTTCGAGTTATTCTTCCGACTGCTGTTATTCTCGGATCATCTTTTGGTGACCAAACCGGACCAGTAAGTTTTTCTGCATCTAAATACATTGATCTAAATTTAAGCATCTTAAAAACAATTCCGTTCATTCCGCTTCTTTCTTGTTTGAAAAAAACCGGACCTTTACTATTAAATTTAATTGCAACTGATGTGACTATACTGATTGGCAGTGTTAATAATAAAATTAAAAAGGAAGTAACTATGTCCAATATTCTTTTAAGTTTCTTCTCCCATTCCGGCATCAACTCCGGCATAATATCAATAAGCGGAATACCATAAATTTGTGAAGTCCTGGCTTGTCCGCTGAGGATTTCATAAAGATCGGGTACAATTTTGAGGCCCACTTCTTTATGTTCAAATTTAGAAATTACATCTACAAGAAATTCGTGATCTTCTTTTTCCAATGCAATGATTACTTCCTTTGAATTAGATTGATGTACTATTTCAACGATATTATTTACAGTTCCTACCGCTTCAACGTCTTTATAGAATTTACCAACATTTTTAGGATCAACTGCTGCGTAAGCTGCGACATCAAGTCCAAGAGCCGGATGCTCGGAAATCTGATCATGTACTTCTTTTGCTTTTTCGTTGAAGCCGACAATTGTTGCATTTCTTCTGCCAATTCCATTAATAAGTAACCTTCTCTGAAATCCCCTGATTAGCAATCTGCCTGCACTAACAAAACAAAAGAGTATTATCCAATAGATGAATATCAGGATCCGTGCACTTGACTGAACATTATGTATATAATCATCAATAAATATTATAATAAAAAGAAAAAAGATTCCAACAAATGTTGATTTAAAGAGTGTCGATAGCTCATCAAACCTTGAAGAAGCAAACCAGGTGCGGTACATCCCAACAAAAGTAAACACGATCATCCAATAGGAGTAAATCATTAGCATTGGAAGAATAACTTCAGGCATTACAAAAAGTTGAAACCAACCTGATTCAACTCTAATATAAAATAATGCCATCCAGGCTAAGTTAATAGTAATGAAGTCTATTACAAGAACATTCGTTTTTTCAAATTTTTTATTCATCTAGGTGTTGATTCCCAGACTGCTGAATGTTTTCCAAAGGAGTATTTTAATAAACCAATAAACAACGCCAAATTCGTAATCACGAAATAGTAAATCATACTTATTACAGGTACATTTATTTTTAAAGAAGAAAAAATAAATCCAATAATCGATAAGAAATAAAATGCTAACTGCACAATGAATATGATATTGTAAATATTGCCGTATCCACTAATTAATGAATTAATGATCAATAATACTATTAACATTATTGGCACAAACCAACGTATTATTTTGTGAGACCAGAGTGTATAAGAAAGAAGTAAATTGTCATGAAACAATAAGCCTTTAAACAATTTTAATGTTTGAAAATTAGTGGCAGAAAATCGAATCTTCCTTTTGAACTCTGTTTTGAGGTCGTTAGAAATTTCCTCTGTTGCAGTTGAGTTGAACGAGTATAGGAATTTATATCTTTGGGTTAATACTGATAAAGTTTGATAAAGGTCATCTGTTACAGCTTCCTTTTCGGGAAACTTCTTAAATAAATTTTTTCTTATTGAATATATCGCTCCATTAGCACTGATTAGGACCCCTATTTCTCCTTCATATTTTTTAACGAAGGTTTCATACGTCCAATATAATTTTTCCTTGTTAATTTTATTAAAATTATTCGATGGTTCAACCAGCACAAGTCTACCACTAACCCCACCTACTTTTTCATCACCAAACTTGTTAACCATATTGTCTAATGCGTTCTTATCAAAATCAGTATTAGCGTCGGTAAACACTAGAATATCATTCTCAGCTAAACTGGCAAGTTCATTTAGTACTGAGACCTTTCCTCCCCGTGAAGTAAATAATTTGATTTTTAACCAGCTATACTTATGACTCAATTCGGTAAGAATGTTATTTGTTTGATCAGTTGAGCAATCTGATCCAATGAGAACTTCCAATTTTTCAAAATTATAGCTTAGCTTATAAATATTTTCTATCCTCTCTCGAATAACTTTTTCTTCATTAAATGCAGAAATAAGAATTGATACTGTTGGTAAATTTTCGTCTAAATGCATTGCGTTTTTTCTTTTAAAAAAAGAAAAAAACAATAATGATAACGGAAAAATAAAATAAGAATGAATTAATAGTAGTAAGATTATCCAAAAGATTATTATAGCTAGTGTTTCTATTTGCATTGAAAATTGTTAATAAAATAAATTCAAATATATAAATGAATTGATACTATTATAGTGAAAAAGATGAAGTTTTTGTGGGGAAAAAAGAAAAATGCTCAAATGCTATATAAATACATTTTAGAAAAAATCAATTTAGGCTCTTTCAAAAAGAAAAAACATAATTGCTACCTTATTAAGTTACGCTACTTCTCTTTGAGTTGGCTTTGATTCTGAGGAATTTTTTACATGACTTGGCTGCAGTGAATCCTGAGAACCAAACTCAGGATTAACTTTGCTTTTGTTCAGTCGCGATTTGAATTTACTCCGGTTTAACTTATTTTCTTTACTAAATAAATGCTTATAAAAAGTAATAAACGCTTTAATAGTTCTTTTTAATTCAGAAGGATGCCTTATAATATTTTTTAATTTCATAATCGCGTAGGCGGGTCTAAGATAATATTCTCTTCTTGCATAATTACAAAAATCCACTATCTCTTCAGGGGTTAAATCGTAAGTTCCAACAACTGTATTATGCAGTCCATCCGGGGTTAACCAGTCATCCCATGAATTTGCAGTTATCAGCCCTTCTTTCTTTGCCCAATCATAAGCCTCAGTACCCGGATAAAGCATTAATGGGAAAAATTGCGCCGTGTCTGTATTTAGTTTTTTAGCTAATTTGAGTGTTTCATTCATCGTCTCAAGAGTTTCACCTCTATTACCCATCATATAACAAGCATGAATTAGTAAGTTCGCTTTTCTGGCATTCTCAGCAGCAGTGAATTGCTCAACTCTAACCCCCTTCTTCATCAGTTTCAAAATTTCATTCGATCCACTTTCAAATCCAACGATCACCAGTCTACAACCTGCTTTCTTCATCCAGCGCATTGTTTCCTCATCAAGGTCTGCACGAACGTTACAGGTCCAGGTTAACTTATTGTTTTGTTCGATGAGCAGCTTACAAATTTCAATTGTATGTTTTTTATAGACTGTATAGGTATCGTCTTCAATTGTTACTTCAACTACTTCAGGGAAATTCTCTTCAATGTATTTAAATTCTGCAGCAATACTTTGAGGCGATCGATGTCTGTAAGTGTGTCCGTAAAAGTTCTGCGGATATACACACCAAGTACAAAGATATGGACATCCCCTTCCGGTATACACCATCATCTGTGGATATCTGCCTGCAGCAAAAAAGTAATCTCGCGGGTTACAAAACCTTTTAAATATCTCACTAGCAAATGGCATCCCATCGAGAACTTCCTGAGTAGCCGCTGGCCTATTTGCATTAACAATTATTTTATTTTCATTTCTCCAGGTCAGTGATAAAACATTTTCCAAAGATTCATTTTTCTCAAGTCTTTCAGCTAAATCAACTATGGTATCTTCGTATTCATTTCGCGCAATTGCATCAATCGACCTAGATTGTTCCAGAGTTTCTTTACCAACAGCAGTTACGTGGTTTCCAACAAGACAAATAAAGATATTATGAAATTTTTTCTTTAACTTTTCAGCAAAACGAATATCACTGCTTATACTACCTGTACTGGTTTCAATAACTGCAATTCTTGGGATAAAATTCTCGAGTCTGTTCATCGTTGTATCAAAGGATATTACTTCAGCTGGAGCATCGATCAAAGTGATATTGTGCCCATACCTCTCTGAAACTCCCGCAGCCAGAGCTAGCCAGATGGGATAATAAACGGTACCACTTTTTGTAACAGCAGGACTTCTCGATCCCCTGGAATATTTAGGGAAAAATGGGGGGTTTATGAAAGCAATGTTCATTATTTAAAACCTCTCTTACTTAAAACTTGGGATAATAGCAATAAAATTCAGAAAGCAATAGTAGTTATTTTGTATTTTTCAATTGAAGTATGAAGATAATAGAAATAAACCAAAACGAAAACCCTGAAATAAATTCACATAATATTAGTCATTTAGCTCTCTTAAAAAAATCTCGATAATAGTATAAGTTTCTTCCAATTCGAAGTCACTCACATAAATATAATTACAGTTTGGAATACCAAACACTTTTTTTGAAGGAATGTGATTGTGAACAACGGTTGATTTTTTTCCGGATATAGGGAAAAAATATCTGCCATAACCATTTTTGTAAAAAGATAAAGTGCGACAATTAATAGAGCATAAATGCGCAGCCAATGAATCCACTGTTAGAGCTCCTGCTGCTTTGCAGCTCAAAAGATAAAATTCATTTAATGAAAGCTTTTGCACAGCACTCACTACACGATTTTCTAAACCTCGAATATTTTTGGAGAGATACTCAGCTAAAATTGATGTCTCATTAAAAATACCGCATATAACTATAAAATAATCACTTGAATTTAAAATTCCTCTGGTGATTGCTTCCCAAAATGTATTGCCCATCATATGATTAATGTTACCACTTTCTGGATGAATGATCATGAAAGGTTTATTAAGATCCAAGAGATTATTTTTAGATAAAATATGTACACCTGAATTTTCTCCTATATTAAAATACGGCTTGATATCTTCTAATGTTTTATCAATTCCCAATAATCGTAATTCCCCAAGTACAGCTTCCATAATATGGAAATTTTCTTGTTTGGGAAAATTCATTTCATCAGTTAATAGAGAACCGAAACCACCGGATCCAAACCCAATCCTACGTTTAACATTTCCACGATAACTGAGAATATTACCGTTCGGATGAGTAACTCCTCCCTCAATTGAAACATCATATTTTTGCCGACGAATAAAGTTCAATGCAGATCGTGATGTCTTAGAATGATTTTTCATTTTAGTCC
>JARRKK010000161.1:0-6023 GCA_037388105.1 Ignavibacteriaceae bacterium
AAATCATTTTTAGCAAATTGCTTACTCCTTTGTCAAAATATTTTTGTACCTTGTATTACCAAACTCACTCTCGTCTCTATATATTCCATAATAAAAAACCCCAGCTCATTTATCAGAATATATTTTGAACAAAACAAAAAAACTATTAGCAAATATTTTATACTGATCTTCTCTATCGAATAGATGATTTAGTGGAAAGAAAATGTAATTGCTTTGGCTGCAATACATAACTACAATCTTATGTAGTCTATATTAAAAAACTTAACCATAACCTGTATTAGTGATTACTACATTAAATTAATACTTATTCTGCACAGTACCGTCCTATGTATCTCGATGGTATATTGCCAAATACTTTCAAAGTTCAGCTTGATCTTTTAATAGTTGTGAATAATTCTATCTTTTAAATAATTATTTAATGCATCATCAATTTTGTCCCCGAAACTAATAAAAACATCGACTTCCGATTTTTTCAATTCATTCAGAAAAGGTCTGTTCATCCCGTGTGAAATAACTGTTGAACATTTAGTTAGTTCTTTTAAAAAATCGTCATCTTTTGTTGGGCTATTAGAAATCATTCTATTATTGATTTTCTTAATAAGACTTTTTTCTGTTCCGAGATTTTTTAGGGGACTATTCTCTGGTACTTCGTATATTTGAAAGTTTTTCGACACATTGTGCTGTAATGATAGATGAACTCCATCATCGGTTTCTATTGCAATTCTCATTTCTTTTTCCTTTCATTAAATTAAATGATCAATCACAGCTAGAACTTATATTTGTCTTAATCTCTATATACTGTTCAACTTATTATCTAGCTTACAAATTTTTTAACTTGCATCTTTTACTGTGGAAGCACTTCCATAAATCCGGGATTAAAATTATTATGAATGTACTCCGACTTTCTAAAATCCGATCTGGCTCCGGTAATATCTCCTTTGTGAACTTTCAGTATTGCTCTGTTGAAATAGAGCCCGGCATCTGTCGGACATAGATTGATTGCTTCCGTTAGTTTATTAATGCTGTCTATGTATTTTACACTTTCCGGTAGTTCGTTTGTTTTATTATTATTCATAATTCCTTAGTTTCTGAAATTTTAGGTTAGCGGTATTTTTCTTCATACAAAAAAATCGTATCACCATATTCTTTCTTTTTAGTTTTAGAAATTTTAATGTGTGAATCGCCTTCTTTCTTCCATTTGGATGCAATACTTTTGGCTTCTTTAAGTGAAGTCAGATACTCGTTGTGTCTATCAGTTGATACGTGATAATAAGTTTGTTTCATAGAAGTCTCCATTAATTTTTATATAACTATATATTTTGATTTATATTCTGTTTTCCTTTAATATTCAAATTTTGTTAAAAAATTTTCCCAAAACTTGTCAATAAATATATTTCTAAATCTAAGAATCAAATCACTCTAATCTTATAACTTTAATTATGTTGATAACCTAATTTTTGCTTATTATCCAATTTTCTACTAGCATATAACTCGCTGGCTTTAGAAATATCTTTTTCTTCAGTAACATATGTTTCAATTCCGGCTCTGTTTAATTCATCAGTAAGTTCTTTGTCAATTTCACAAGCGATTACTGTATCACAATCCAACAATGCTTTAATTATTTGATGAGTATTTTGATTAAACTTTTCAAGCTCTCTTGAATTCCTGCTATACTCAGGTGTGCTGAAACATCTATAAAATTGATTCCTAACCTGTTCTTCATCAATATCATATATCATAAATCCTTTTGCATTACTTAATTGATATGATGTACTTTTTTTATCATCTGATGAAATTGCCACTCGCATTTGCTTTCCCTCTCATATATAAATTATTCATACGCTAATTAAGCCTTATTATTATACTTTGTTGTGAAGTTTAATATTCCCTCTTTATCAGATTTAATTCCATAACCAGGACAATATCCACAATAGTATTGTGTTATTACGTATCCTGGTATTCTTGGAACGCACTGTGAACAGAAAATAAACTCTGTTTTACTCTTGGCTTTCAAGATGTTTCCTTCCAAAGTGCCTATTCCCTCCTCCACCTCTCCACCGATTCGATCTTTGTCCTCCATTATCTACTCGATGAATATTATGGCTTCCGCATTTTGGGCAGTCCGGTGTTCTATGTGTTCCAAAATCAACTTCCCAGAGATGGTTGCATTCATAACATTTAAATTTTCTAGTACTCATTATGTTTAACTTTCTTTTTAGATTCTCTTAATCTTTTCACATCTTTAATCATTATATCAAGTTTTAAAATTCTTTTTTCGAGATTTGAATAATGTGCGGTTAAATTACTTAATTCAATTTTTACTGCTTCTGGTAGCATAGAATATTGCTTCTTATGCAGCAGGTTTAGATAATGGTATTCAGATAAACACTGATAAATTTTTTTATTTTGGTTGTAATTCATAGTTTTTATTCCCCCCATTCTCTGCCTCAGATAACACGCCGTCCAAATATGTTTGCAAAATCTCTTCGCTATTACCTTGCACCCACGGGATAACATTAATTTTGCTGTATTTAAGTCTCTCTGCATAAACTTCCGTTAATCCACCACAGATCAACACATCAGGTTTTAATTCAATAATCGAATTAATTTTATTTATGGGGTTGCTTTCTTGCAAGAGTATGGTTTGCATCTTTTTAACTTCATTATCGTCTGCACTTACAATCATCAATTTCTCAGCTACGTCAAGTCTTGATGATATCCTATCCCCAAATACCGATAATGCGATGGTCTTCATTTAATGACACCTCTAAATTTCTTTGGCTGATTTTTTTCTTTTAACTATAGTATGTCAATTCACTTGCCAGTGAGGTATGTTAGAATTATATGTTATTTTCAATAAAATATTGGGTCAGTGTGATAATAAATTTATAGAGAGGCTTTAATAGTGTTGCAGTTATGAAACGGTGATATTATAATTGTTGTGGGAATGAAACGTCTTAATAAATCAGATTAAACCATACTTTTTCATTTTTCGCCAAAGAGTAGAGCGGTGTAAACCCAATTCTATTGCTGTCAGTAACTTGTTTCCGTTATGTTTCTCCAACGTCTCCTCAATTAGTAGTTTCTCAAATACCTGGATAGGGGGTCGATTTACTTCCTCATCGAATTTTACAATTTCCTGTTTAGGTGACAATTCATTTGGCAGATGAGCGGTTCTGATTCTGGTACCCTGACACATTACAAAAGCATGTTCAATAATATTCTCAAGCTCCCGTATGTTCCCTGGATAATCGTATTCTAATAATATACTCATAACATTTTTTGAAACATCTTCAATAGTCTTTCCCATTCGTTTATTAAATTTGTCTAAGAAGTGTTTTATCAGGATCGGTATATCATCGCGCCTTTTAACTAAAGGTGGTAGTTCAATTTTTACAACGTTTAATCTATAATACAAATCATCTCTAAACTTATCCTTTTTTATAAGATTGGCTAAGTTTTCCTTCGTTGCTGCTATGACCCTTACATCTGCATCAATAGGTGCAGTTGCACCCAGCGGTTCAAATTCTTTCTCCTGCAATACTCTTAATAGCTTTACCTGTGTAGATAATGGCAAACTCTCTACTTCATCTAAAAATATTGATCCGCCTTTTGCTAATGCAAATCGTCCGGGTTTATCTTTTTTTGCATCAGTAAAAGCACCTTTTATGTAACCGAACAACTCGGATTCTATTAATGTATCCGGTAAAGCTCCACAATTTACTGCAACAAAGGGTCCTTTTTTTCTATCGCTTAAGTTGTGAATTGCACGTGCAAATAGTTCTTTACCAGAACCGCTTGGTCCTTGTATTAAAACTGTGCTGTTACTCTGTGAAATTATAGGCAGTGTATCAAATATCTTTAGAATGAGATGATTCTTCGAAACTATGTCTTCGAATGTATAACTTTTATTTATCTCTTTTTTTAAGGCTTCAATTTGGGTCAAATCTCTGAACGTTTCAACACCACCTACTACTTCTCCTGCCTCATTATATAAGGAAGCAGTGCTTATACTAACTGGCACAAGTATGCCATCAGACCTCAGTATATTTTTATGCTTATCAACAATTTTTTCATTAGTTGTAAAACTACACTGAAGGGGACATAATTGTTCGCATATATTAGATTTTAATACATCGTAACAATGTTTTCCAACAGCTTCTTCCCTTGAAATTTTAGTAATTTTTTCTGCAGCATGGTTAAAGTATGTTATAACCATATTTTCATCAACCGTAAATACCCCTTCTACTATGCTATCAAGTATTAAACTGGTGTGGGTTATCTCTGGACTCTTTGAAGATTCTTTTAATTCCATCATACATACAAAAGCTATTTTAAGTTGCATTGTAAATATAATTAAAATCAAAAATTGTTGCATACTTGCAACGCTGAAAAATCTTAACTATATAAATGTTCTAAAATATTATTATAGATGCATTTTTATTTGGTCTTCCTTTTGTACACAATATTATAGCACGAATATGATATAGGAGTATGAAATGGAGATTATGAAAAATATTCCCACGCCTGAGATTAGGTTTCGTTACAGGTTAGTACTTAAATGTAGCCTTGCCGCATCGCTGTTATTTATGATTTTTGCGTTCAAATTCTTCCCTCATTTAGAGAAAGGTAAATACGATTTCAAAACAACACAAGAACTTTTCACACTGGAAGATATACAACAAACTAAACAGCAAGATAGAACACCTCCACCTCCCAAACCGCCAATCCCGATTGAGGCACCATCAACTGATGTGTTAGAAGATATTGAGATAGCAGCCACTGAGATCGATTTCGATGCAGTTATAGAATCTCCGCCGCCTCTCAAATATGAGGAGAAAAAAGTGGTGGAAGAACCCGTTTATTTTGTTGCCGTAGAAGAAATGCCCTATCCCATTGGTGGGATCCCGGCAATTCAAAAACTAATTGAATATCCCGAGATAGCAAAGCGTGCTGGAATTCAGGGAAAAGTGTATGTTTTAGCTTATATTAACGATAAAGGTATTGTGGAAAAAACTGAAATAATTAAAGGTATTGGCGGTGGTTGTGATGAAGCGGCAGATTATGCTGTCAGGCATACTAAGTTTTCACCAGGTAAACAGAGAGGGAAACCGGTCTATGTCAGGGTGATGATTCCAGTAGTATTTCGATTGTCTGATTCTCCTGCTTAGTTAGTTAATTGTTGATGTTTGAGGGAATATTAGTAATGATTTGGTTGTTTTTTATTTATACTAAATGAAGAAACATTTAAGTTCAATACTTATAAATGAAAAATTTCTATCTGGTGAATATTCTATATCTAGCTAAATTAAATTACATTTAATTTAAATTTTAATTATATATCCTAACCATAACAGCTTCATATCTTGTTATGTGTTATTCAGTAACAGTATTGCTTTATTTCCAAGTGAACAC
The DNA here is from genome assembly GCA_037388105.1 of Ignavibacteriaceae bacterium. Lineage (GTDB taxonomy): Bacteria > Bacteroidota > Ignavibacteria > Ignavibacteriales > Ignavibacteriaceae > BMS3ABIN03. The sequence continues at coordinate 5,416 of JARRKK010000161.1, forward strand.
CTCTTTTTTGTTACTAATTTAACAACTATTTTTGAGTCCACTTTAAGGGGTGCAGTATAATTATATCAATTGAATGCTCACTATCAAAAAATAATTGCTCACTCATTCTGGGCTGGATTGAACCAGTCCTATCCAAAAAATAACCGCCTCGCAAACCTGTCCGGTAAAGCTCTTAAAGCGAAGACGGATATTTTTTTATTTATTTTGCCAATAACTGATTCACCTCAGCCTGCCTTGCCGAAGCTTTAGCGTAGGCAGGTCACTGGATTCCTTCGGATCACAATTATTAAAATTAATAATCCTTTAATGAGCTAATAATTTAACTAAAAACTTAGAACATTGAAATAACAAACTAATCAATCGGGCTGTGTGTTTTGCCTGCCCTCCGAAGGAGGGACAAAACACTGCTCAGCAAGTTTCAACCTGCCCGGCTTTGACGGGAAACTTTTAACATTCGCCCTGCCTGCCGGTCAGGCAGGTCCGGCTCTGACGGATTAAGTTCTTACAACTTGCTTCACAAAATTTTGATAAAATTTACAGCCCTCATTTCATATTTGTAATTGATAAACCCACCTAACATTTTTATATTACTTCATCGTGGCATTTGA
>JARRKK010000162.1:0-7843 GCA_037388105.1 Ignavibacteriaceae bacterium
ATTGCTTTATTAATAATTTTACTCCCCATAAACTTGATGCTAATTTTATCTGTTACATTAAACCCAGCTTCTTTTCTCATATTCTGTATTCTATTTACGAACTCCCTTGCCAGTCCTTCTTCTATCAGACTTGAATCCAACTCCGTATCTATAGCAACCGTTACGCTTCCCTCTGATTCAACAAACCATCCTTTTATTTCAGAACTAACAATCTCAACATCCTCTGGTGATATTGTTACCTCTTCTTTATTAATTAAAATCTTTAACTGCTCTCCGCTATCAAGTTTAGCAATTTCTTCAGAATTAAGTTTTTTTATTTCATTAGCAACCAACTGAACTTTTTTACCGAATTTTGGACCTAAACTTTTAAAATTAGCTTTAGCAGATTTGTTAACTATTGACTGATCATTTTCGAGTAGTACCATATCTTTAACATTAACTTCATCCAGAATAACATCTTTCATTTGAGTCAACGCTTCTCTATTTTTATTCTCAACGACAACCATTATTTTTTTCAATGGTTGTCTTACCTTAAGATTTGATTTTGCCCTCATACTCCTTGTAAGATATACTACTTTCTGGGCTACTTCCATTTTCAATTCAAGCTCTTTATTAATTTCTCTCGCAGCCGGAAAATCTGTTAAATGAATAGATTCATGATTTTCTTTACCGGTAACAGAGTTCAAATTTTGATATATCTCCTCCGAGATAAAAGGTGCAAATGGAGATGTAAGTTTACAAACTGTTATCAGGCATTCGTATAACGTTTGATATGCAGCTAGTTTATTATCATTCATCTCCGATTTCCAGAAACGCCTTCTGGTTCTTCTAACATACCAGTTCGAAAGATCATCTATCGTAAATTCAGAAACCTCTCTGGCAGCCTTTGTAACCTCATAATTATCCATATATTTTCTGTATTCAAATACCAGAGAGTTTAGCCTGGATATTATCCATTGATCGATCTCTTCTCTATCTTCAAAAGGAATGCTTTTTTCACTATAATTAAATCTGTCTATATTAGCATAAAGCACAAAGAAAGAATAGGTATTCACCAGCGTACCGAAAAATTTTCTCTGAACCTCAGCCAATCCTTCTTCATCAAACAAAGTTGGTCGCCATGGTGGACTGCTTGTAACGAGATACCACCGTGTGGTATCCGCACCATATTTATCAAACAGAATAAAAGGATCAACAGTGTTCTTTTTTGATTTGGACATTTTTTGTCCGTTTTTATCAAGTATCAATTCGTTCACAATAACGTTCTTATATGCTACATCATCAAATAACATAACAGCAATAGCATGTAAAGTATAAAACCAACCGCGTGTCTGGTCAATTCCTTCACAGATAAAATCCGATGGGAAAAATTTCTTTTCAAATTCTTCCTTGTTTTCAAATGGATAGTGATACTGCGCAAAAGGCATCGAACCAGAATCGAACCAAGCATCTATTACTTCAGGTGTGCGTCTGTATATCTTACCATTGCGCTCAAATATTATACTATCAACAAATGGTTTATGTAAATCAATATCCTCGACTTCTCTTACCGATAACTTTTTACCTTTTTCATTTATATATCCATCTTTTAATTCAGCTATGCTACCCACTGCAAACATATCACCATCCTCACTTGTCCAAATCGGTAGTGGAGTTGCCCAAAAGCGGTCCCGAGATAATGCCCAATCTTTGTTTTCTTCAAGCCAGTTTCCAAACCTGCCGGAACCAACTTCAGGTGGTTGCCAATTGATAGTTTTATTTAGTGCAATCATTCTCTCTGCAACATCTGTTGTCCTTATAAACCATGATTCACGTGCATAGTATATTACAGGAACATCTTCATTTCGCCAACTAAAAGGATATGTGTGCGTAATAGTTTCTTTCTTATAAAGCTTAACTTCCTTCTTTAATTTAAAAATTATATCCTTATCGGCATCCTTAACAAATTTTCCTGCAAAATCAGTTACCTCTTCAGTAAAAAGACCTCCACGTGTAACAGGTTGAAGTAAAGGCAGATTATATTTCTTTGAAAGTTCATAATCATCAGCACCGAATGCAGGTGCAATATGCACAATGCCAGATCCATCATCTGTGCTTACGAAATTCGCAGGAACAACATAGAAAGCTTTTTTATTTACTTTTACATAATTAAATAATTGTTCGTATTCTGTACCATCTAATTCGCTGCCTTTCAATTCCTCAATAATTTCATATTCGCCATCAATTATTTCAAGCCTATCTTTTGCAAGGATAATTATTTTGTTATCTGTTTTTATTTTCACATAAGTTATACTTGAACCAACTGCTAATGCCACATTAGATATTAGAGTCCACGGTGTAGTAGTCCATACGAGAAAATATTCATTTAAACCTTTGATTTTTAATAATACATAAACAGACGGATCTTTCGTTTCCCGATAACCAAGGGCGAGTTCGTGCGAAGAAAGAACTGTTTCAGATTTAGGATCCTGTGGTACAATTTTGTAGTCTTTATAAATTAACCCTTTATCGAATAATGTTTTTAGTGCCCACCAAACTGATTCAATATAGTCATTATTTAATGTAATGTACGCAGAATTAAGATCTATCCAATACCCCATTCGGGTGGTCATTTTTTCCCAAAGATCAAGATAGGTGAAGACGGATTCACGACACTTTTTATTATACTTTTCAATGCCGTATTCAGCTACTTCGCTCTTATTTTTTATACCAATTTTCTTCTCCACTTCAATTTCAACCGGTAATCCGTGTGTATCCCACCCGGCTTTTCTCTCCACCCGAAATCCCTGTAAAGTTTTATATCGGCAGACTAAGTCCTTTAAAGTTCGTGACATAACATGATGAATTCCCGGTTTTCCATTTGCTGTGGGAGGACCTTCATAGAATGTAAAGGATTTATCTTCACTTCTTTCCGAAATACTTTTTTCAAAAATCTTATTGTCTTCCCAAAACTTTAAGATTCTTTTTTCAATTTCCGGGTAACCTTCTTTTTCTATACCTTGTTTAAACATTGGCCAGATTTTTATAGTCCATTAGATAAAAAACTATTTCCCTTCATAACGTTTAATTAATTCTCTTTCTGATTGAAGAAATTCTTTTAATTCCTTTTCAATCGTTTCTTTCGCTAACATTGTACTTTTTGCTTTTGCTTCTGCATCATTTATTATTTTTTTCGCCTCAATATTTGCTTCCTTAATAATCAGCTTGGCTTCTTTCTTCGAAACATTGGATTCCTTTTCCAATAGTTCAACTTTATTGATTAACATTTCATTGTCTCTTCTATTATTTATAACTTCATGCACAGCCATCCCAAAGATTCCCATTGTTCCGAGCGTTATATTTCTCAAACTATAGAGTATCAGATTTTCAGTCAATATTTCGTTAGCACCAAAATAATCTGCGAAAAATGTTACCATAAAAATACTTACGATAGTTACTGAAATAATTACAGCAAAAACAATTTTCCCTCCTCTATTCCATCCAAACATTCTATTGATATACCATCCGTTTGCAAAACATAAGATTGAAAGAACAAACCAGACTGCGAAGTTTTTTTCACCAAAGGTAAATAAGTCAGTATTCAAAAAATTTGATGCATAAATAAGTACGCCGAGCAATAAAATAGCTGCAAAATTTATATAAGACCTTTTTTCCATTATATCCTCTTAATAACTTCTTTCATTATTAAAGTCATTTTTGGCTCGGCTTCCATAGCTGTTGCTATAATTTCCTTAACGTTGACCGGTTTAAGATTATCCGGGAAACATTCATCAGTAACGATACTGATGCCTAATACCCTGAATCCCATATGATTAGCAACAATATTCTCCGGGACTGTGGACATACCTACGACATCAGCTCCAATTGCCCTTAAAAATCTATACTCAGCTTTTGTTTCAAGATTTGGTCCCGGCACTGCAACATAAACACCTTTCTGCACTTTTATTTTATTTTCAAGTGCAACATCTTCCGCAATTTTAATTAAGTCGTGACTGTAAGGCTCACTCATATCCGGAAACCTTGGACCAAATTCATCTTCGTTTTTACCAATTAAAGGATTATCACCCAACAGATTAATGTGATCCGCCATTATCATTACATCTCCGCGGTTGTATATTGGATTCATCCCTCCACAAGCATTTGAAACCAATAAAGTTTTAACACCAAGGTATTTCATCACTCTGACAGGGTATGTAATTTGTTGCATCGAATATCCTTCGTAGAAATGAAATCTACCTTGCATCGCTACAACATTCTTTTCTTCAATCTTGCCAAAGATCAGTTTTCCGTGATGCGATTCCACTGTGGAAAGCGGGAAATGGGGTAACTTGTCGTACTCAATTTCTTTTTCAATTTTAATTTCTTTTACAAGCCCCCCTAATCCTGTCCCTAATATTATTCCAACAGGGTATTCTTCCTTCTTGATAAATTTTTTAATAACACTAATTGTGTCATTTATTTTCGAAATCAATTCACTCAAATTTTACAACAGTTTATTTACGATAGCATCAACATCGACGTCAAATTTATCTTTTATTCCTTCTGTCTTTGGTTTCTCCATTTCTTGCTGGGTCCTCTGTACTTTACTTTCCAATATTTTCTCCTGAGAATTTACCATTGCTTTTAATTTCGAAATAATTAAATCTCTTTCTTCTCTTAGTGTTATAACTGCATCACGTATTTCGTTAGCATCTTCCTTTGCCTTATCAATCATTTGTTTGGCTTTAATTTCTGCCTCCTTAATCATTGTAGTAGTCTGTTTCTGCGTTGATTCCAATGACTGGGATGAAGATTCTTTTGTTTTGACTAGCGTAGCTTGAAGTTCTTTTTCAATCTTGTTGAAATCAGATACTTTTTTACGAAGTTCTTCAACTTCCAAATTTAATTTTTTATTTTCTTCAACGACAAGTTCAATCTCATTTGCTAGTTTTTCTAAATAAGTATTAACTTCCTCTACATCGTAACCGCGGAGTGACTTTGCAAATTCCTGAGACTTAATAGTAATTGGTGTAAATTTCATTGTACTCTCCAGTCTTTAGAGTAATCACGTGAACCAAAAATAGCGGAGCCGATCCGCAGAATTGATGCTCCCTCATCGATTGCAATTTCAAAGTCATTCGTCATTCCCATCGAAAGATCGGATAAATTGAATCCCTGTTGATTTAATTTGTCCTTTAATTTACGCAATTCAGAAAAACTATTCCTAATTAATCGTTCTTCATTTGTGAATGGTGCCATAGTCATAAGACCTTTCAAGGTAACGCACTGAAGAGAATTGCAGTAAGCAGCTAACTTTAAAATATGTTCTTCCTTTTCCAATCCGGATTTGGTCTCTTCCGAAGAGGTTTTTATTTCTAACAGAACATTCTGTACTTTACCAAGTTTCTCTGATTGCTTATTAATTTCATCTGCCAAAGAGATTGAATCAACTGAATGTATAAGTGCTGCAGCTTTAACAACATATTTTACTTTATTCTTCTGTAAAGTACCAATAAAATGCCACTTGACCTTATCACCCAATAACTGATATTTATCCCGTAACTCCTGTGCCTTGTTCTCACCAAAATCAGTAATTCCTAAGTTATTTGCTTCCAAAATAGCATCCAAACCAAAGTATTTTGAAACTGCAACTAACTTTATTTCATTTATATTCCTGGAAGAAGATTCACATTGGAGGATTATTCTCTCCTTAAGCCGTTGTAAATTCTCTGCAATCATTTCAAAATTAAGAGTGTGAATCTATTGGTTTTACCATCAAAATGCAACGAACAAACATTAGCATTACGGTCAATTAATCTTACTTACAAAGAGGTAGAAGCACCTTACACGACGACATAAAAAACTTTCAATCAAGTGTAATATTCAATCTATGAAAGTTAGCTAAATTCCTTAATCGCGATCTATAAAATTTAATTTTAGTAAATTTGGTTTTGAATATGAAAAAATAAGGAGCTAAGGTGGGATTGATCCTTCAAAATCAAATAAGTTAAGTGATTTTACAAACATATTTTTTAATCTTCGAAAGCATAAGGGTATTACAATAGATCAGGCACGCAGTGCGATGATAAAAGATTTGTTCTTTGGTGCAATGATGGTTCGTGAGGGAATGGCTGACGGGAGTGTTGCCGGTTCAAGCTCTGCCACAGCTGATGTTATTCGTGCGGGGATACAATGTGTCGGTATGCCCAGAGGCATCTCAATAGTCTCCAGCTTCTTTTTGATGCTTCTGAGTGATAAAACATATAGCTTTGCCGATTGTGCAGTTGTTCCGAATCCTGATGTAAATCAATTAGCGGATATTGCAATTTCCACTGCAGATAACCATTTAAAAATAACAGATGAAGAGGCAAGCATTGCTATGCTTTCTTTTTCTACAAAAGGTAGTGCACAGCATGAATTGTCTGATAAAGTAATTAAGGCAACGAAGCAAGTTAAAGAAAAAAGACCGGACCTGAATATTGATGGTGAACTACAGTTTGATACTGCAATAATAGAATCTGTAGGACAAAAGAAGGCCCCCGGCAGTCCGGTTGCCGGTAAAGCAAACGTTCTGATTTTTCCGGATTTAAATGCGGGAAATATTGGATATAAAATTGCACAACGTCTTGGAGGTGCTGAAGCAATTGGGCCATTAGTTCAGGGTCTAACCAAACCTTGTTTTGATCTTAGCCGCGGGTGCAGTGTTGATGATATTGTTAATACTGCCTCTTTTGCAGCAGTTATGAGTTAAAATTTGAATAATTTATTTGACTGTTTACAGAAAATTAAAATCTTTATTAAATTTGATAACGCAGATTTAAACTGTGTTAATTAATCTAAAGTAATTTTAATAGGTGTGAAACGATGAAAATAATAACAATAACTTTAATTGCATTTTGTTTTCTTGTTACAGGTATAATTTCTATGACTCTCTGGGATGAAAAAAACGTTAAAGGTTTAGAAGATAACATAAATGATATCACCGTAACTGATATGAATGGTGACACAGTAAATCTTGCTGATTATAATGGACAAGTCCTACTAATCGTAAATGTAGCAAGCGAATGTGGTAATACGCCTCAATACGGTGGTTTGGAAGAAATCTATGAACAGTACAATTCAGAAGGGTTTGAAATATTAGCATTTCCCTGCAATGATTTTGGAGGTCAGGAACCCGGTACTAATGAAGAGATAAAGGAGTTTTGTTCAACTAACTATGGGGTTACATTTAAGCTGTTTGATAAGATCAAAGTTTTAGGTGATGATAAGTCCGAACTCTACGATAGATTAACAAACAATAGTGTGACAGGTCAATCTGATATTAATTGGAACTTTGAAAAATTTATCATTTCAAAAAACGGTGATATAGTTGCAAGGTTTTCACCAAAAACACAGCCAACGGATGTGCAAATAACAAGTTTGATTGAAAAGGAATTGGCAGAGAAGTAGATTATTTCAGGTTTAATTCATTTCTAACAAACATCTTCATATTAATAATCTGCTTGTGTTCAATGTTTATCATTCCTCCAATTATTTTCATCAGTCTATCCTCATACTTATCAAGTTTCTTATCGGTATAGATTAACCTCCAAAGATTTTTTAATAGCTCCAATTTATTTTCATAAGAAAACTGTTCGTTAACTATTTTGGAAAATTCGTATAAACTTATACTATTTTCCAATTTTGCCTTCGAAAGTTCTACCAGATCATTTACATATTCAGTATCCAGACCAAATTGATTTTGCAGTGAATCTATTACTTGCTCTCTTTCCTCTTCAGAAAACTCACCATCAGCTCTTGCCATTTCAATAAAAAGAGCTGCAGTAGCTATTTGTAACTGCTTTTGATAGTCTACTTTTTTAAC
>JARRKK010000163.1:0-12684 GCA_037388105.1 Ignavibacteriaceae bacterium
CTTTGTTCCGCGTCCGGTTTTAGGTGAAGTTGCTGCGGGAAATCCTTTAACAATTTATCCTGATGCTATTGATACAATTGAACTGCCAACAATAGCTAAAATGCCAAAAGATTCATTCCTTTTGCGTGTGAAAGGAGATAGCTTAAAGGATGCACATATCTTTAGCGGAGATATTGTTATAGTCAATCCAAACCTGGAGCCAAAGAACGGACAGATTGTAGTTGCAATTTTGGATGATGCAGCGGTAGTGAAAAGGTTTTATAAAAAGAAAAATCAGATAGAACTTATTTCTGAAAATCCTGAATTTGAACCTATAGTTATAAAAAGAAATTACTCATCATTCAAAATCGTTGGGATAGTTGTTGGTGTTTACAGAAGTATGGATAGAAAGAATGTGGGTGATAAAATATCGGTTTAAATTATGTAGTGGGTTTTGATTTATCAAACCCACTTTTGCAAGCATTTACGGAAGTAGGAAATGAAAAAAGACGGTGTGAAATCAAGTGGGAATTTAATTTATCAAGTCTCTGAAGATTTTTGAAATTTATGAAACCAAAATTCTACATAGGTACAGCAGGTTGGTCCTATAAAGATTGGGTACCAACATTTTATTCCAAACAGCAATCTGGCTCATTTGATTGGCTGCAGTTTTATTCACATTACTTTAAATGTGTTGAAGTTAACTCAACATATTATGCCTACATCAGTCCGAAAGTGGTTGAGGGCTGGGTAAGAAAAGTTTCTGATACTGATGAATTTATTTTTGATGTTAAACTACATCAGGATTTTACACATAAAAGAAATTATAATGAACAAAATGTAAAAGCAGTTAGGTGCAATCTTGATCTTCTTTCAAATGCAGAAAGATTAGGCGGACTACTAATTCAATTTCCATATTCATTTTCTTTTAATAATTCTGCCATCCATTACATTAGAAAGCTGAATGATACTTTTCCAAATTACAATACTTTTGTTGAAGTGAGACACTCATCCTGGAAGAATAAAAATGCATTCGATTTTTTTAAAGATGCTAATTTAACGTTTTGTACAATTGATCAACCGCAGATTGGGCAGGCAATTCCATTTGAACCCATTGTAACTAACGATAAAGCATACATCCGGTTTCATGGAAGGAATGAAGAAGCATGGAAAAATTCTATTAACAACTTCGGTAAAAATCAATCATATGTGGAGCGAAGTGAACGGTATAAATATCTTTATACTCCGGGTGAACTAATTGAGATAGAGCAAAAGTTAAAATTAATACAGAAAAAAGTAAAAGAAGTACACGTAATAATGAATAACCATCCGCAGGGTGATGCGGTTGCAAATGCATTTGAGTTAGTTCATTTTCTTGAAGTGAAAGATAGGGTTGAAATGCCCAAGACAGTACTTAAAGCGTATCCGAGATTGGAGGAAATAGCTAAAGGACCAATGAGTTTAGATAATTATTAAATCAAAAAACCCTTTGCTCTCTAATAAGGGAAATAGAACCAATAAAGATTAAACTTATTGATTGACCGTTAAGTTTTATTCATACTAAATAATTCATAGGAGGTAAAAATTATGAAAATTAGTAGAATGAACCCGTTTGAGGGAAGCGGCAAGACCGTAGCTTTCTTTGATGTTGAAACAGAAGAAGGTTTAAATATCAAGGGTTTTACTTTGGTAGAGGGCGCAAATGGTCTGTTTGCTGGTGTTCCGCGGGATAAAGGTAAGGATGATAAATATTACGATCGTGTGTATGTTCCTAAAGAGCTAAAAGAACAGCTCACAGAAATGGCAATTGCTAAATATAATGAAGTCTCTGAAGGAGCAACAACTACAAAAGCTTAAAGCAATTAAGTAACATTTAGAATTTAGTTAAATTTCCTGTTATTTTACCTGCAAGATCTTATTGAAAAGTTATCTTGAAAAACTTTAAAGGATAAGTATATCTAACTACATTTAATATTTCCCATTCAATTTAATTCTTAAACGAATACTCGTTTTACATCTCATATTAATTAAATGCGTACAATCTTTCACTTAGACTTAGATACTTTTTTTGTATCAGTTGAGAGGATACTTGATCCTTCGCTTAAAGGAAAGCCTGTTATTGTCGGCGGAGATCCAAAATACGGTAGGGGAGTAGTAGCTGCCTGTTCTTACGAAGCACGGGAGTATGGATTGCATTCTGCAATGCCTATTAGAACTGCATACAGACTCTGTCCGCAAGGTGTTTACATTCATGGCAGCCACGGAGAATACTCACGTTTTTCTAAAGCAGTAAAAAATATTCTTTCAAAATACGCTCCTGTAGTAGAGAAGGCATCAATTGATGAATTCTATATGGATTTTACCGGTTGCGGAAAGGTATATGGTTCACTATTCGCGTTTGCATCTTTTCTGCAAAATGAAATTTGGGATAAGCTATCACTTCCTTGTTCAATCGGAATTGGAAGTAATAAAACTATTGCAAAGATTGGCTCCGATTGCATGAAGCCGAAGGGCATTACATATATAGTCTCCGGATTGGAAAAAGAATTTCTTGCACCAATGCCGGTTGAAACAATCCCCGGTGTGGGTAAGGTTACGTTAAAAGATTTACATTCAAAAGGTATTTATAGAATTAGCGATATCACAAGACTGCCGCAAGATTATTTTGCTGCAGCTTATGGAAAATACGGGATTGATTTTTACAGGAAAGCAAACGGTGGTGGCAGCGAATACTTAACTATAGAACGGGAACAAAAAAGTATTTCACACGAAAGAACTTTTACGGATGTGACAAATAAACACTTCTTAAAGGAAAAATTATTCAAACTCACAGGAAAAGCCTGTCAGGAGTTAAGGGATAATGGATGGCAGGCATCAACGGTTAATATAAAACTCCGTTATTCAGATTTTAAAACATTAACACGTTCAAAAAAGGAGGAATTATTTGAGTTTGAAGAGATAAAACGTAGAAGGATGTTACGTGCAATAAATATTATACGTTCACAATATGGATTTGAAATGATAGGATTTGGAGCAACTTAAATATTACAGACTACAAATTAACCTGGAGGCCATTTCATTTGTCTTCCCCCCAATAAATGCAAATGTAAATGATAAACCTCCTGTCCGCCATGATCACCGCAATTAAAAACTAACCTATACCCATCATCTGATATTCCATTTTCTATTGCTAATTTATTAGCCACATCGATCAACTCACCTAATAACTCGCCGTGTTCTTTTCCTTTTATATCGGATACTTTTGGAATTTCTATTTTTGGAATGATTAAAATATGTGTAGGCGCCTGCGGATTTATATCTCTGAATGCGAGTACATTATCAGATTCGTAAACAATATCTGCCGGTATTTCCTTATTAATTATTTTGGAGAAAATTGTACTCATGATCAATCTCCTTTATCAATCCCATATTTTTTCATTTTGTTGTAAAGATGACTGCGTTGTATTTCTAATATTTCCGCTGTCTTACTTATATTCCAGTTATTTGCGTTCAATTGTTTTAGAATAAATGCACGTTCCGCTTTTTCTTTAAATTCTTGAAACGAATTACTACCTTCAATGATTTCATCCATTGAAGCCTGACCAGGTGAAAATAATAATTCAATATCTGCCTTATTTATTTCTTTCTTATCTATAATAATTATAATTCTTTCTACAATATTTTTTAGTTCTCTGATATTTCCGCTCCAGTTAAATCCTTTAAGAAGCTGTATTGCATCATTAGTAAAAGAAACTTCAGCTTTTTTATGCTTACGGACTATATCACTTGCAAAATGATTTACAAGAATTTCAATATCCTCAAGACGATCTCTGAGAGGAGGTACGTTAATTGGAATTACATTTAATCGATGGAAAAGGTCCTCTCTAAAATTTTCTTCCTCAATTTCATCTTTTAATTTTTTATTCGTTGCAGCTATTATTCTTACATCTACATCAATCTTTTTCCCACCACCTACACGTTCTATTTTTCCGTCTTCTATTGCCCGCAACACCTTTGCTTGAGCCTGAAGACTCATATCACCTATTTCATCTAAAAAAATTGTTCCCTGATTAGCCAGTTCAAACCTACCAATGCGCTGCTGAAAAGCACCTGTAAATGAGCCTTTCTCGTGCCCGAACAACTCAGACTCAATTAATTCATTCGGAATTGCTGCACAGTTCACTTCAATAAAAGGTTTGTCTTTCCGTTTACTTTTTTTATGTATTGCTCTGGCAATTAGTTCTTTTCCACTTCCATTCTCTCCGGTAATCAATACACGCGTGTCGAGTGGTGCCACTTTATCAATCATTTCTAACAATAACTTAACGGCTTTACTTTTCCCAAGTATCTCACCTCCACCTTCAAGAGAACTCTTTATCTCTTTATTTTCCTTTAGCAGATTTGATTGTTCAACGGCATTACGTACGCTTAATAAAAGCTTATCACGATCTATTGGTTTTTCTATAAAATCGAATGCACCAAGTTTAGTTGCTTTTATCGCATTCTCTACACTACCATGTGCAGAAATTATGATTACAGATAACTCCCTTTTGGATTCTTTAACTCTTTGAAGAACCTCAAAGCCACTTATCTCTGGCATCTGGATATCCAGCAGTAGTGCTGAAAAATTATCTTGTGCAATTTTTCAATGTAAAAAACTGAAGAATGTTAATGAACGAAATAATATAATATCGGAGGGAAGAATATTTTTGTTATCAAGCAATATTTTACCGAATAAATAACCATTAATATTTACTTCAAGATCACGATAATCAACTTTTGATTGCACTTTAAAATCTTCCTCGAAGGATTCTACAAAATAACCAAATCCATTTGCTAAATCAAAAATTGTGATTGAATAAGATAGAAATGCATTACCAAAAAAATGTGCAAGTTTGTCTTTGTCTCCATATTCAGTTTTAGGAGAATCATAATACAAATATTTGGGCAGATTTTTGTTTTTGAGAATGAAGGTTGAATCATCAACAGAAGTTAGTGGAAAGTACATTAAGTTTTTAAAGATTGGACCCTCAATGGGAATTTCTTTATAAGGAATTGTAGCAAATGTTAATGCTAATAGAGCTTCTGAGTCATCATTATTTGTAATCCATAGGGCTCTTAGATAAATCGAATCGACTAAAACAATGTCTGGATTAGTTATTTTTAGATTTAGAAAATAATCAGATGCGATAAACTCTGATACATAGTTTACAGCTTTGGATAGTTTACTTTGCTGTGGATACTGAAACGAGCACATCACTAAAGTTAGTATTACGTACGAATAAAAATTAATCATTCGCATTTTCGTTCAGATTTTAGGTTTGTATCACTCCAGTAATAAACTTTGGCATCTCAGGATTATTATTAGCAATTTCAATAGCCATTGATACATATTTGCGTGTATCGGCAGGATCGATTATTTCATCAACCCATAATCTTGCAGCAGCATAGAGAGGATCATTTTTTTCATCATAAGCTTTAGTGATTTCATCAAGTAATTTTTTCTTTTCCTCATCACTAAAATGTTCACCACTTTTTTCTGCCTGCTTTATTTTAATATCAAGTAGAACACTGTTTGCCTGTGCGCCACCCATTACTGCTATTTTTGCATTTGGGTATGCAAATATAAATCTCGGATCATAAGCTTTGCCGCACATTGCATAATTACCAGCACCAAAGCTATTGCCGATAATAATTGTAATTTTTGGAACAACCGAATTTGCAACGGCATTAACCATCTTTGCTCCGTCCTTAATAATTCCACCATGCTCGGCTCTGCTGCCAACCATAAATCCTGTTACATCCTGTAAAAAGAGAAGGGGAATTTTCTTTTGATTGCAATTCATAATAAATCTTGCTGCTTTGTCAGCGCTATCAGAGTAAATTACTCCTCCAACCTGCATTTCACCTGATTCTGACTTGGTTACACTTCGCTGATTTGCTACAATTCCAACAGACCATCCATCTATCCTTGCATATGCGGTAATAATTGTTTTTCCATAACCGGCTTTATATTCATCAATTAATGATTCATCAACTATTCTTGCTAATACTTCGTACGTATCATATGGTTTTAAAGTTTCTATCGGAAGAATACTATATATTTCATCCGGATTAAAAATTGGTGGTTTTGGTTCCGATCTGTTAAATCCAGAATTATTTCTTCCCCCAAATTTATCAGTTAAGCTTCTTATTTGTGCTAAACATTCTTTGTCATCTTTCATAATATAATCTGTCACACCCGAACGATTTGATTGAACAACTGCACCGCCTAAACTTTCGTTATCTATATTTTCACCAATTGCTGCTTTCACCAGATGTGATCCAGCAAGAAAAACTGAACCTTCCCCTTCTACTATTAAAGCCTCATCGCTCATTATAGGTAGATAAGCTCCACCTGCAACGCAGGGACCCATTATAGCGGCAATTTGTGGTATTCCTTTCGAAGAAATTTGTGCATTGTTACGAAAAATTCTACCGAAATGTTCTTTGTCTGGAAATATCTCGTCTTGAAGGGGAAGAAAAACTCCCGCACTATCCACAAGGTAGATTATTGGAAGCCAATTCTCAATTGCTATTTCTTGTGCCCTTAAATTTTTCTTTGCAGTTATCGGAAACCATGCACCCGCTTTAACTGTTGCATCATTTGCAACAATTATATAAGAGTTTCCGTTGATTTTACCAATGCCGTATACGGTTCCTGCCGAAGGCGCACCACCGTATTCGGCATACATACCATATGCTGCAAAAGTATTTAGTTCTTTAAAGTCCTTTGGATCATCCAGGAGTAAATCTATTCTTTCACGGGCTGTGAGTTTTCCTTTTGCCTTGTGTCGCTGAATTGCTTTTTCCCCACCTCCAAGTTTAACTTCATCTCTTAATGTATCTAGTTTTTGCAGAAGTTCTTTTTGGAAAACCTCTCTTTTTATGTTTTCTGGTGATTCTTTACGCGCAGTTCCAATTTTTTTCATGTTATGTGATTAATTATTAATTATCGATTAGAATAATTCTGATATCAATAGATTTTGTTAGTAGGACAAGCTCAATATTGAAAACTAACAAATAATTTCCGGTTGCAAGTCTTTGCAAAGAAAAAGACTAATTATTTAACAATTCCCGTGCAATTACAATTCTCTGAATTTCAGAAGTTCCCTCACCAATTGTGAGAAGCTTAACATCACGATAGTATTTTTCTACGGGGTAATCTTTTATAAATCCATATCCACCATGAATTTGAACTGCTTCACTTGCAGCTTTTTCGGCAATCTCACTCGCGAATAATTTAGCAATTGCAGCTTCTTTTCTATTTGGTATGCCTTTATCTTTCATATATGCCGCTCTTAAAGTAAGCATTCTCGCAGCCTCTATATTTGTTAACATATCTGCAAATTTAAATTGAGTGGATTGAAAATCGCTAAGTGGTTTACCAAACTGCTCCCGTACCTTTGAATATTTGATCGATTCATCCAGACACCCTTGGGCTAGTCCAACACTCAAAGAAGCGATTGAAATTCTACCACCTTCAAGGATCTGTAGCGATTGAATGAAACCCATTCCCTGTTCACCGATTAGATTTTCTTCAGGCACTAAACAATTCTCAAAAGTTAACTGAGAAGTTTCGCATGAACGCATTCCCAATTTATTTTCTTTCTTTCCTACAATAAAACCGGGTGTGTCCTTTTCAACTATAAAAGCACTTATCCCTTTCTTTCCTTTAGCCTTATCTGTTATTGCCATTACAACTGCTGTTTCACCATTGGCTCCATGTGTAATGAAAGTTTTTGATCCGTTAAGTAGGTAGCCATCATTTGTTTTTTCAGCAACAGTCTGCAAGCCGGAAGCATCACTTCCAGAGGCTGGTTCGGTTAATGCCCAGGCACCAATTTTTTCCCCAGAGGCAAGATCCGGTACATATTTATGCTTCTGTTCTTCATTACCAAATCTAAAAATATGACTTGTACAAAGTCCGTTATGTGCCGCAACTGACAATGCTATCGAGGGATCAACCCTGGCAAGCTCTTCAATGATTATCTCAAATTCAACATAACCTAATCCAGAACCTCCGTATTTTTCTGGAAACAAGATACCCAAAAATCCTAATTCACCAAGTTCTTTTAATAAATCCATCGGAAATTTTTGAGCTTCATCATATTCTATAATTACGGGTCGGATTTTTTTCTCAGCAAAATCTCTTATAGTATCCCGGATAATTACCTGATCCTCCGTTAAATCAACAATAAATGGTCTATTTTCGAAACTCATTAATTTTTCCTTAGTTTTAATCCGGTTTTCATTTACAATTTATTATGTCTTTTAAAATTTTCTATAATGTCTTCAGCAATTTCGTATGGAGATAAATTTCCAAGTACAACTTTCATCAAAGAGGAATTTAACAATATTTCAGCACTTTCACTCCAGAGCTTTGTCATAATTTTATTTTCAACAATTTCTTTAATTCTGGTTCTTGTTTTTTGTTCCCTTCTTTTTAATAATAATTCATTTGCTATAAGAAATTCTTTGTGTTTTTCTATTTCATGGGCGATTTCAACTACACCTTTATTTTCTGATGCAATGGTTTTAATGATATTAAACATCCAACTTTTCTCATCGTGGTCACGCATCATTAAAATAGTTTGAAGAGAAGCAATTGCCGTTTGTGATCCTGGTCGATCACATTTATTCATTACAAAGAAATCAGCAATCTCCATTAATCCGGCTTTCATTGCCTGTACTGCATCACCAGATTCAGGTACCAGCACAACGATTGTTGTATCTGTCGCTGATGCAATATCCAACTCCGATTGTCCAACACCTACAGTCTCAAGAAATATGTAATCGTATCCGGCAGCGTCCATAACATCAGCAGCGTCCACTGCTCTATTACTTAATCCCCCCAAACTTCCACGTGTTGCCATACTTCTAATAAAAACTCCTTCATCGTTTCCTATTTCAGTCATTCTCACACGATCGCCTAACAGAGCTCCACCAGTAAATGGACTTGTTGGGTCCACTGCAATTATTCCTACTTTTTTATTTTGTTTTCGATAATACTTTGTAAGGTGATTTGTTATTGTACTTTTCCCTGCACCGGGAGGACCCGTTATACCAACTCTGTATGCATTTCCAATTTTGGAGAAAATATTTTTCAGCAACTGTACCGAATCAGAGTTACTTGTCTCAACAATTGAGATCGATCGTGCTACTGCCCGTCTATCATTTGTAAATAATTTTTGTATAAGATCATTCTGCATACATTATTTTTTTCTAGAAAGATTTTTTTCAAAAAATGAAACAGTATCTTTTAATCCATCATCCAGAGTAGTTGAAGGTTTCCAATTCAATTTTTTAAGAAGCTTTTCTGATGAAATTACACTCCTTCTTTGTTCTCCAAATGCCTGCGGCCCATGTTTTTCAACCTGACCATTCCCAATGATTTCATTCAGTTTGGAGAATAGATTATTAACATTATTTTCAATACCAGTTCCTACATTATAAACAGAACTAATCTCATCTTTTAACGTTAATAGATTTGCCTTTACAACATCCTGAACATAAACATAATCCCTCGTTTGCTTACCATCCCCATTAATAATCGGTTGCTCACCGTTTAGCAATTTATTACAGAATATGGCTACGACACCTGCTTCACCAAAAGGGTTTTGTCGTGGACCATAAATGTTTGCATACCGAAGTATTGTATGTTTCAAACCATATTCATTCTGATAGAAGTAAAGATATTTTTCAACGCTTAACTTTGATACTCCATAAGGGGAAACAGGGTTAGTTTGATGCTCTTCATCTGCAGGGAAATATAATTGATTTCCATAAACTGCACCCCCGGTTGATGCGAACATAAATTTTTTAATCCCATGTTTAACCGAACTTTGAAGTAGATTAATTGTACCTATGATATTTACGGTTGCATCAAATGCAGGATCAGCAACAGATCTTCTGACATCCATTTGCGCTGCATGATGGTTTACTAGATCAAATTTTTCTTTTTTAAAAAGACTATCAATTTCAAGATCACAAATATTTTTCTTTACGAACTTTGCTTTTGCGCTAATGTTCTTTTCGAATCCTGTTGACAGATCATCCAGAACAGTAACTTCATGTCCTTCTTCAATAAACGCATCGGTAATGTGAGAAGCAATAAATCCTGCTCCTCCTGTTACAAGAATCTTCATTTAATTATTTATATAACTTAAAGCGGTAAATATATTCCTTTACTTTTTCGGGGACAAGGAAGTGAATTGGTTTGCCGTTTATAACTCTTTGTCTTATATCAGTTGCGCTGATTTCAATACCACGTGTCTGAACAAAAATTGCCGATTTAACATATTTATCTTTTGAAGTGAATGGATGCGAGGATTTTCTTTTCAACACTATGATTTTAGCTAGTTTCATAATTTCATTGGGATCCTTCCACGTATGAAATTGAAATATATTATCATACCCGATTATAAATTCCAGAGTGTTTAATCATTTCTAATCTATGCTCCGGTTTTGTCGAACTAACACCGGTTTTATGAGGAGAAAGAAAAGATGGAATAAAAAGAATTTTGTCTAATTTTCTAATTTCTCTTACTGATTGTGCAGTTATTAGATGTCCATTGTGTATGGGATCGAATGTACCACCAAATATTCCTACTTTGCTCATCTGAATTATTCCGTTTGCTAAAAAATAGATTAGTGATTCTGTCGTCTGCTTTCTGATTTCGCCAGGAAATATCCACTAATTTTGAATGTTTAATGTAAGGATTTCTATAGAGAATAAAATTTTAATTACTAAATAAATAATAATACTGGTATTGATCTGAGTGATAATAATATTTCGATATAGTTTGTGATCAGAAAGATTTAAAGCGTTTTTGATTTCTTGGCAGATAATGTATCTATATACGATGTAAAATTACAATTAAAATTAAATGAAGAGCAATAATCTAGTTGCAATTGTTCATCACAGTTTGCAGACTCGCTAGGCAATCAGACTTTTTATAAACTTTCTGTAATTACTTACTTCGTCCTCACAAAATTTCCTGCTTTCTCCCTGAGTATTTTTTAATCGATTTTTCTTAAAAGCTAATGTAGTGGAAGCTATCAAATATGTCTTCCGTATATTCTCATCTATCCAGCCTCTTGAATTTCTGCTGGCAGAGCATAAATGTTCCAGATGTGAAGATGGAATAATTCCAGACTCAACTTCAGACAAAAGTTCGTCAAGTATAATTTTTCTTTCGTTAACTACTGCGGTAGAATAAATTGCGATAAAGATTACAATAGTTACCGCCATAAATAAGAAACCTGGTAAGGCAGTTGATTTGAAACTAACTGAATAGTTCCAGGCAAAATGTATTAATATCGCGATAACTAAACCTATCAACGAAATGATATGTTTATGTGATAAACCTTTAAGTTTCGCATATCCGAGAAATGCACCAAAAGTTGCTGTGGTCACACAATGCATTACTGCTGAAAATAATGTTCTGACTAAGACAATTGATATCCAGTTAGATATATCTGCACCAAACGAAATAAAGTAGAGAAAATTTTCTGTCATTCCAAAACCTAATCCTATTGCTCCGCCATAAACAATTCCATCTGTTACATTATCAAATTTTTTATTTGTAACCGTAACAAATAAAAATATTCCTTTGGTGATCTCTTCCACTACGGGCGCTGTAATAATGGAACCCAGATAGTTTAAATCTTCTTCTCCCGGGATGAATAGAGAAAGTATTTCAGAAATAATCAGAGAACCCAAAACTGCGAATACTATTGCTCCTAATGAGCCCCATAAATAATTCTGTAATACTAATTTAAATGGTTCTCTATCATAGCGATCAAATTTCCAGATGAAAATAAGATAAGAAACCATAGGGATGATTGCTGCAAGCGCTGATGCTATAATCAACATATTATAATATCATGCCCTCTGTTTTCTTTGAATAATTCAACTTATAAATAATTAGAAGACTATTATTAGTGTTTAGAATTTAATGTTAATATATGCAATTAATATTTATTTCTCTTTTAACCAGCTAAATAATTCTCTTGTCGTAGGTTTTTTTCCGTAAGATAAAATACCTATCCTAAATATTTTTGCTGATAATTTGAGAGTCAGGAGTATCGAAAAAATCATTATTGAAAGAGTTATAATGATATCGATTAGCTGTACTGTCTCAATTTTAAATCGAAGCAGCATAATTGATGGAATTGTAAATGGAATAAATGAAAGTACCTTAACAATCATTGAATCGGGATTTTGAATGGCCGGCACCGCAATAACAACCGGTAATATTAAAATTAGACTAATGTACGTTGTAATTTGCTGTGCTTCCTGTTCTGTTGAAACTATTGATCCAATACCGACAAATATTGTTGTATAAAAAATAAATCCGATTACAAAATACAATAGCATAGGAAGAATATTTTCAAACACGCCAGAAGGGATAAGCGCACTGCCAATGAGAGCTATCCCAATAAGCGACCAAATTAGTATCTGTGTAAACCCTAGCGAAGCCAGTCCGATTATTTTTCCTGCAAGGAGCTCTTCGGAAGAACAACTTGAGATTAGTATTTCTATAAGTCGGTTTGATTTTTCTTCAATCAAACTTCTTACAAGCATCTGCCCTGAATAGATGACCATCATCATTAATAATAGGATAAATACAAAAGCTGATAAGAAAACCATCATAAAATTTT
>JARRKK010000164.1:0-6729 GCA_037388105.1 Ignavibacteriaceae bacterium
CCTTCACCCTCGACAGAAACTGGTGTATATGAAAATGAAAAGGTGTTGTACTTCCAGATCCCAGGACTTTGTGAGTTTTCACCCAAAATAAATGTTCCTGGAATTTCATCCCAATAAGAAATAAAGTGAACCGTTGCTAAATTTGCTCCTGGTTCCGTTTCAACTGCTGCAATATTTGGCCAATAGTTTTCATCATTTGGAATTCCATAGGCAATTTCCGGAGCACTAAATGTAACACCATAGTCTACTGAATATGAAATCATTACATCGTAATAATAAAAAGATACCTCAACACTATCTGAAAAAACATTAACAGGGCTTGCACCAGGAGCACCGCTAAACTGTGGACGTGACCACATTACAACAACAAGCTGTCCTGTGTCATCCGTTTTTACTACCGGACGTTGTGGGCCGTTCATGTTTCCCACAAATAAGGCGCCATCAGTAGCATAATCAAATTCCGCAACTATATCTTCTTCAACATTTATCCAATTTTTATCTCTATCGTTCCAATAACAAACAGGGTAAACGTTACTTGTATCGCCTGTAGCAACTCTTACTCCGGCAGAATTAGTACCACCATGAACAACGTGAGTTACTTCTTGTTCATCTACATATTGAGAACCAATATCAAATTGATAAAAGTATAATTCATAAGTAGGATTGCTAGCAATTGGAGCAGTTCCATCACGCATTATCCATTCACCTTGCCAGGTTCCTCCACCATCAGTGGAATACCAATGATACAAACCACTTGCGCTGTCCGGATCTTGTGTGTCAGGATCACCATAAACTTCACCCAGTCCACCGGCTTTACCTACCGAAGTAACAACCGATATTTTATTACCATAAGCGTTAATAATAGGATCATTACCAAAATCATTACCCCAGAATGTTGGATCATTACTTCCAACAGAGTCAATAACCGAAAAAGTTGCTCCGCCATCTGTAGACACAGCTATATTTAAAAACCAAGGGCCAGAAGGGGTCCCGGGATCTGATAAAAGATCTACTTCCCAAATATGATTATTAATGTTGCCACTTGAATTTAAAAAGTCATAAATAACTATGTAACTTTTTCCACTTTTGCTATCCAGCAATAAATGTGAATTCCATCCGGTTCGTACCGGTATTCCATCACCGCCAATACCATATGGTGCATATTGTGTTTGGCCAAAATCATCTATATACCCAAACAATGCATCACGCTGATTCGATGAACCAGGTCTTGGCACGCTATTATCTGTGACAAGACCGAACATATCCGGTGCACCATCCGAAGTAAAATCATATGCAAATGTAATAGCCGGAAACCAACTATTTGCCGGCCAATCCCAGTTAGCAAAAATAAGATCAACAGCTCCACCAGTAGGTTTTTGGCTACTAAGCTGCCTATTCTTATATTCTATATAAAAATCGCCTGCTCTGTCTGGGTTTACATAATCACGAGCAACCGATTTTGATTCCACTCTTGTAACTTTATTCGACTGAGAATAAGTAACTGTCGAAATAAGAAAGATAAATAAGAGAAAAATGGAAAATGATTTAATCATACCATACTCCTTGGAATTAATTAGAAATGAGATTAATTAAGCTAATAATTTGTTAAACCCTCAAAATGGACGAAAATGAACAAATCAAAATACTATAACCAATTTTTTATGTCAAGTTTTAAAATGTAATATTTACTGTTATGAATTAGCTTATTTTAGCTTAAAAGTCAACAGAGTAAATTTTCCGTTAAAATTAAATTATAACCGAATAAATATTATTTACACCATCTATCGATTTTATTTGCCCTAAAAGATTGCGATCTAAATCACTATCAATTTTAATAACGGTTAATGCCTCTTCACCTTCTTCAATTCGTCCCAATGAAAGCCCGGCAATGTTAATTTGCTCATTTGCAAGCAACGCGCTTACATTAGCTACAATCCCCGGAATATCTCTATTGTAGTAAAGAATTATTTTCCCAACAGGATTAAAATCAACAGGAAATCCATCAATATTAATTATTCTCAGATTATTCTTACCTACAACAGTGCCTTCAATAACACGTGAAAATTCATCGTTACTATTTATAGAGACTCGTATCAAATTATTGTATGCTCTGGTTTCAGAGGATTTAATTTGTCTAATTGCAATATCTTCTTCTTTTGCAAGCAAAAGTGCGTTAATTAAATTAACTCTTTCTGATCTTTGTTTTGATAGAAGACCTTTTAATAGAGAAGCGGTTAGCAATTCAGAAATTGAATTCAAATCATCGCCCCAGATCGTTATCTCAATATCGTTTAATTGTCCCTTCATTATCTGAGATTGAAATAGACCTATTACTTCTGACAGTTTTATATAAGGTTCTAATCTGCTGGGAATTTCTTTTTGTATTGAGGGTGCATTTACTGCCCCGGTAATTCTATTGTTTATAAAATAATCGGAAATTTGTTCTGCTATTTGAATTGCAACTTTTTCCTGAGCTTCATCTGTAGATGCGCCCAGGTGAGGTGTACATACTACTTTGGGATGGTTTAATAATTTATTTTTAACATCAGGGGGCTCGGATTCGAACACATCTAATGCTGCGGCAGAAACTTTACCCGTGGATAGAGCATTTAGCAGATCATTTTCATTTACAATACCACCACGAGCACAATTTACTATCTTCACTCCATCTTTGCATTTTGAAAGTGTTTCTTCAGAAATCAAATATTTAGTTTTATCATTAAATGGAACATGAACGGAGATAATATCAGAGTTTGTAAATATTTCATCAACTTTTAGCAAAGTGACACCTAATTTTTCTGCTACTACAGAGGAAATCAATGGATCATAAGCAATCACTTTCATTCCAAATCCATGTGCTCTCTTCGCCACTTCCTTTCCAATCTTACCCAAACCTAGTAAACCCAAAGTTTTATCCTGTAACTCAGTGCCTTTAAAACTTTTCCTATCCCATTTTTTTACAGATAACGATCTGCTCGCCATGGGGATTAATCTACAAATCGATAACATCATTGCCATTGTATGTTCGGCTGCAGAAACAGTATTTCCACCGGGAGTATTCAGGACTAGTATCCCTTTTTTAGTAGCAGATTCGACATCAATGTTGTCAACTCCCGTACCTGCTCTTCCAATAACTTCCATTTTTTCCATTTTCTCAATTAAACCGGAAGTAATTTTCGTCGCGCTTCTTACTATTAGAGCATTATAATCTTTAATTCTTTTTTTGAGTGACTCAGGTGAGAAATCTGTTTTGTAATCTACATCATAACCAGCAGATTCCAGTACTTTTATACATTTTTCAGAAACAGAATCTGTGATGAGAATCTTTTTCATTTTAGGTAAGAGAAAGGTAAAGTTTGTTTACTAAATAACTAATTCTAATTTTTCAACTACTTTTGCTTTTGGTACAGCCCCAATAATAGTATCCACTAATTCTCCTCCTTTGAAGATCAGTAAAGTTGGAATACTTCTTACACCATACTTGATAGATGTTTGTTGATTCGAATCAACATCTAACTTTCCAATCTTTGCTTTACCATCGTATTCTGTCGCAAGATCTTCAACAATAGGAGCGATCATTTTGCATGGTCCACACCAAATAGCCCAGAAGTCAATCAGAACCGGTAAATCTGAATTAAGAACCTCATCTTGAAAATTATCATCAGTGATAACAGTAATGGCCATTTATAAATTCCTTAATATAAAATTTGACAAATGAATTAATTCTCTCCCATATAGCTTACGATATCTTCTCCTCCATCAGCATTTATAATGCCTCCACTTATCCATTCCCCTCCATCTTTACAAAGGATTGAAATAACCTTAGCAATATCATCGGGAGTTGTGAGTCTATTTCTTGGATTTTTGCTTATCGCAACATCCATCATACTCTGATTGCCCGGTATTTTTTTAAGAGCCGGAGTTTCAGTAACGCCAGCCATAATTGAATTTACAGCCGCATTTAAAGGACCAAGCTCATAAGCTAGCTGTCTGACGTGTGATTCCAAAGCAGCTTTTGCTGCAGAAACAGCTCCATAAAAAGGAATTGATGAGTGTCCGCCTGAGCTGGTCATTGCAAATATTCTGCATTTATCGGTTAAAAGATTGTTATTGAAAATTTCCTGAACCCAGTAAACCAATGAATGAGCCATAACATCTAGCGTCATCTCCATCTGGGTTTTTGTAATTTGTTCAATCTTATCAGAAATAAACGGTTTCAAAGTTCCGAACGCAAGTGAGTGCATAACAACTTTGATAGCAGGTTTATTGTCAAGCCTCTTCTTTATTTTCTGAACAATTTCTTTTCTTTTCTTTTCGTCCGCTGCATTAACATTAAAGAAGTATGCCTCCGAATCACTTTTTTCAATTTCTTCAATTATATTTTCTACAGCGGGCATTGTTGCCTGTCTGTCGAGATGTATACCGATTACATTATACCCGTCTTGAGCCAATTTAACAGCCACAGAACCACCAAAACCGGAAGAAGCTCCAAGGATAAGCGCCCAATATTTCCTATTCTCTGTCTTCGACATACTAAATTGTCATTTTTACTGAGTTAATATTATATGGGCAGTAAGTATACAAAATAGGTGCAAGTGAAACAACCTTCTATCAGATGATAATAAAAATTAGAATCATTACTTACTATTGATGATAATTGAACTGTTCCCCAGAAGAATTCCTACTTCATTGATGAATTTTTCAGAAAGTAATACTCGGGATTCATTCAGCGAAAAGAGTTTCCCACGGGTGCCATTATTATTTAGCTGCAGATATACCGGAAGTTTACCCTCATTTTCTTTTAGTATATGCTTCAAACTTTTTAGTTGCTCAATATTATTTTGATCATTATTAATTAAAATTTTAACGCTTTTTGCTAATTCTTTTCGTGCATTCTCGATTGACAAAACTTTATTTACATGTATTTTTACAGTATCACCGCTACTTTCAATATTCCCGAATATAATTAATGGTTCTTCTTCTTTAAGATATTGACCAAAATCTTTATAAACTTTTGAAAACATCAAGCACTCACAGGAACCAGAAAAATCATCGATTCTAAAAAATGCCATAGGCTTTCCTGATTTATCAATTTTTGTTCGAAGATTTGTTATAACACCGCAGGCATTCACACTTTGCATATCTTTCATGTTTTCGGTTTCTCCAATATGGAAACCGGCAAATGAATTGTACTCTATTTCAAATCTTTGTAATGGATGACCTGTAATATAAAATCCGGTCACCTGTCGCTCTCTGGTCAATCGCTCCTTTTCACTCCAGGCTTCAGTATCAATCAACATAGGTTCGGTTAGTTCCATCTTTTCCATTTCGCCAAACAAACTTTCTCCCCCTTCCAGTTTTGAGTTCTGTGCTTTATTACCAAAGGAAATTGCTTCTTCAATTGACTGAAAAAGTGAAGATCTCCTTTCATCTACTGAATCAAAAGCACCTGCCAGAACCAGCCCTTCCAATGCGCGTTTGTTTACGATCCTTGTGTCTACATTCGAGCAAAAATCATAAATACTTTTAAATGGACGACCAAGTTTTTTTATCTCGCGGACTATTTCCTCAACTGAATTTTTACCGACATTTTTAATTGCAGACATTCCGAACCGAATTCTTCCTTCTGAAACATCGAATTTTATTGTTGGATAGTTGACATCAGGTGGTAATATTTGGATTTTCATTTTGCGGCAATCTTCCAGAAACTTAGTTACTTTGTCGGTATTGCCAAATTCATTTGTAAGGTTCGCAGCAAGGAACTCTGCTGTGTAATGTGCTTTTAAATATGCGGTTTGGTAAGCAATTAAGCTATATGCAACAGCATGACTTTTGTTAAAACCATAGTTTGCAAATTTATTTATTGCTTCAAAAATCTGTTTTGCGATTCTTTTTGCAATTCCTTTTTTAACTGCACCTTCTACAAACTTTACTTTCTGCTCCTCCATTACAATAATATCTTTCTTACCCATTGCCCTGCGGAGAATATCTGCTTCAGCAAGACTCATTCCCACAATTTTATTAGCTATTTGAATTACCTGTTCTTGATATACAATTATCCCATATGTCTCTCTTAAAATCTCTTCTAAAAGCGGATGCAAATATTTAACTTTTTTGTTTCCCTGTTTTCGATCAATAAAATCATTAATAAAATCCATTGGACCGGGACGGTAGAGAGCATTCATAGCAGCAAGGTCATTCAAACTTGTAGGTTTCAACTTTTTAAGATACTCACGCATTGGGGGTGATTCAAACTGGAAAACACCTGTTGTCTGACCTTTTGAAAATAATTTATAAGTTTCATCATCGTCAAGAGGGATGATATCAATATCTATTTTCTTACCATAATTTTTTTGAATCAATTCCAGTGTATCTCTGATTATCGTTAGTGTTCTGAGACCAAGAAAATCCATTTTAAGTAATCCGGCATTTTCAATATCTTTCATATTAAACTGGGTAACTACATCTTGTTGCGAGACTGCATTTGCTAATGGAACATAATCACTAACTTCTCCCGGTGTAATTACAATACCAGCAGCGTGTTTTGAAGCATTTCTATTCATACCTTCAAGAACTTTTGCGTATGTAATCAGATCTTTTATTTCACCCTCTTTGGCATCTCGTACCCAATCTAATTCCTGAACCTCATTCAACGCCTGTTCTATTGAAAATACTTTTCCAAATTTTGAAGGTATGTATTTAGTAATTTTATTAACAGTAGGGATTGGA
>JARRKK010000165.1:0-5872 GCA_037388105.1 Ignavibacteriaceae bacterium
GAGGGGAAGTTGAATCAGAAACTTTTAGTGCAGATATGGTGGTTTTAAAGTTTATTGGGAAAAATATTCGGAGTTGGCAATCCCATAAATGATAATCTGGAACCGTCTGTACCACCTCTGATTGGGTTCATAATAGGTTTGATGCCAAGATTTCTCATAGCCTGAACAGCGTATTTAGTTACGTGTGGATGTTTTCTTAATACCTCACCCATATTCCGGTACTGTTCAATTACCTGGAAATCGAAATTTGCACCCGGGAATTTTGCAACAGCCTTTTTAGCCAGGTCTTTTAAAAGGATTTCCTTCTCTTTTAATTTTCCGGTATCAAAATCTCTGATAATAATTTTAATTGTTGTAATCTCTTCGTTTCCGTTCATTGTTGTTGCGTGAACAAAACCTTGCTTCTTTTCTGTTGTTTCCGGAGAAAGTTTCTTTTTTGGTAAGCTTTCGATAAATGACGATGCAACTTTAAGTGAGTTTATCATCTGGTTTTTTGCATAGCCGGGATGAATATTTTTCCCAATAAACTTTAAAACCACCATATCTGCACTAAAAGTTTCTGATTCAACTTCCCCTCGGCTTGAACCATCAACAGTGTATGCATATTTTGCACCTAACCGGTTCAGATTGATTTTTTCAGTTCCTCTCCCAACTTCTTCGTCAGGTGTGAAGCAAAGTTTTATCGGCCCATGTTTGATTTCGGGATGAGTAATAAAATAATTTGCAGCATCCATAATTTCAGCCACACCTGCTTTGTTATCAGCTCCAAGCAAAGTTGTACCATCAGTAGTCACAATATCAAATCCCTTCATATTTTTTAAATCGGGATTTTCGCTTGCTTTAATAATCCAGCCACCCTTTTTTAGCTTAATATTACCACCCCTATAATTTTTATTTATAACAGGTTTAACATTTTTCCCTGTGACGGCTGGTGAAGTGTCAACATGAGCTATGAAGGCAATGGGTGAAACCTTCTTGCTTGTATTGGAGGGAATACTCGCCATAACATATCCCCAGCTATCCATCGAAGCATCTTTAACACCAACTTTTTTTAATTCTTTAACAAGCTCTGCAGAAAGTATTTTTTGTTTCTCTGTGCTTGGAAAAGCTGTTGATTCTTCATCAGATTGAGTATCGTATTTTACATATTTTAAAAAGCGATCAACACAAGTGAATTTATAATTATTATCAAACATTTTAACCTCGCATATAATTCAAAATTGATTTAGTAACCTATTAAAAAGGAATTTTACTATCAAGAAATGATAAATAAATGAATCTCCCTATAGAATTTAATCCTGCTATTAAAACCCTCGCCTGAGTACTTTATCCATATCTGACTTAATCATTAAATGAACCAGGTCCTCGATTTTTGTTTTTGCTTTCCAGTTAAGCAGTTTACCTGCTTTCGAAGGATTCCCAACAAGCATATCTACTTCCGTTGGCCGGTAATATTTAGGATCAACTGCAACAATTGTATTTCCCGGCTTCAGTTTATTAGAAAGATCCCGCGTGTAACTACCAATGTTGGTAGAATGATTAATTAATTTTTTTGCTTTCTCTAATTCAACTTTTTTAATTACACCAATCTCATCTTTACCTTCGTTTTTCCATTCCAGTTCAATCCCTAAATTCATAAATGTGAGGTCTGTAAAATCTTTAACAGTTCGAGTCTCTCCGGTTGCAAGAACAAAATCATCAGCGTTCTTATGCTGGAGAATTCGCCACATACCTTCGCAGTATTCTGGTGCAAAACCCCAATCTCTTTTTGCATTTAAATTTCCAAGCAGCAATCTGTTTTCCAATCCAGCGGCGATACGTGCAGCAGCGCGGGTAATCTTACGTGTTACAAAAGTTTCGCCCCGACGTGGCGATTCGTGATTGAATAAAATTCCGTTTGAAGCGAATATATTATAGGCTTCACGATAATTTACAATTATCCAGTATCCGTAAAGTTTAGCAACTCCATATGGTGAACGAGGATAGAATGGAGTCGCCTCAGTTTGAGGAACTTCTTGTACTTTACCATAAAGTTCACTTGTGGAAGCTTGATAAAATTTGACTTTTCTCAGCCCTACTTCCCTTATTGCATCAAGAAATCTTAATGTTCCTAAAGCATCGACCTGGGCAGTATAATCCGGTATTTCGAATGATACTTTAACGTGGCTTTGTGCAGCTAGATTATATATTTCATCGGGTTCAATTTTTTCAAGCAGGCGATTCAAATTGCTTGTATCAACCAGATCTCCGTAATGAAGAAACAATTTTTTATTTAATATTTCAGGATCATTATAGAGATGGTCTATTCTTCCGGTATTGAAAGAACTACTCCTTCTTATAATCCCGTGAATTTCATAACCTTTTTCCAGCAGCAGTTCTGTTAAATAACTTCCGTCTTGGCCAGTAATTCCGGTAATGAGTGCTTTCCTCAAGAAGAACTCCTAATTTCTAACTTAAAGGTTTTCTTTGAACCATTTATATGTTTTTTCAATTCCCTCTTGTAATTCGGTTTTATATTCCCAACCTAATGATTTCATTCTTGAAACATCCAAAAGTTTTCTTGGCGTCCCATCAGGTTTGGTTTCGTCATGTAAAATACCACCTTTAAATCCAACAATCCCGGATATCATCTTAGCCAATTCGACAATTGAAATGTCTCTTCCTGTTCCAATATTTATTTGTGATATCCCGGTGTCATAAATATCCTTTGCATTTATATTTTCCATCATAAACAATAAAGCGTCTGTAAGATCTTCAACATACAAAAACTCACGCATTGGTTTTCCTGAACCCCATATAGTTACAGAATTCTTTTTATGAACTTTTGCCTCATGAAATTTTCTTATAAATGCCGGAAGAACGTGAGATGTTTCCAGATCAAAGTTATCATTCGGTCCATAAAGATTCGTGGGCATTACCGAATAATAATTTAATTCGTATTGTCTGTAATAATTTTCACAAAGTTTTATACCCGCAATTTTAGCCACAGAGTAAGGTTCATTAGTATCTTCAAGATAATCTGATAGTAGATATTCTTCCTTCAACGGTTGCGGTGCAAGTTTAGGATATATACAAGAACTGCCGAGGAAAATTAACTTCTCACATCCATTCTTAAAAGCTGAATTAATTACATTAGCCTCAATCATTAAGTTATCATAAATAAATTCTGCCCGATAAGTATTATTAGCAAGTATACCCCCCACTTTAGCCGCAGCTATTATAACAACTTCCGGCTGCTCTTTTTTGAAGAACTGCTCAACTTCCTCCTGGTTGATTAAGTTTAGGTCTTTGGAACTTTTTACTAAAATTTTAGAATAATTTCTTTTACGAAGTTCCCTTACAACAGCAGAACCTACCATTCCCGAATGCCCGGCGACAAATATTTTTTTATTCAAATAGTTCAATACAATTCTGCTTTAATAAATTATAATCCATAATATATAGCAAATCCAAACTCGCTTAAACCACTATTAATAAAAGAAAGATCTTCCTGCTGTTCTGAGATTTTCCTATATTGATATCTAAACCTAATAAATAATTCATGGATAACCTGATACTTGATTAACGCACCTAAATAAGTAAAGTTAGTCCTCAAACCAAATAAAAAGGGCGGTTGAGGTTCTTTATATTGATCATCACCTGTTCCTTGTCCCCCCTTACGAATGTAACGACCCCATACCGAAGCTTCCAAACCCCTAATAATTCTATACTGGATAGATCCAAATACCTGATCACCATTATTGCCCATCCAATGTCCCATAAGATAAGAAGAACTCCTGTAGTTTTGTGTCTGATTAAAGTTATCATAAACAAAAGGATAAATTTTAGAATACTCAGCTGTTAAAGTCAGGTTTTCCACTGGAAGATCAACAACTGATGCGCCCAATGTGTATCCCAGCTGATATCTTTGTTTTTCCTTATCAAATATCCCACTGACTTTCAGCTCATCTATAAACAAGGTACCATACAGGTGGGTGTTCTTAATGTGATTCCTAGAACTTATCGCCGCAAAAAACTGCGCATTGCTACCCGCACGATTATCCTGATTGCTTAAGTAATGATCTGCAAGGCGAAAGAACATTATCGGAAATAGATAAAGAAACTCAAGCTGATCACTATATACTATCGATTCACCAATTGAAAATTTCAATCCTTTTGTTGGTCGTATAAAAAGTGTATGAGATGCAATAAATTTTGGGCTAAACTGATATCGCAAAGAACCATCTTCTGTATAATAAAAACTGGATGAATCAACAACATCCGAGGCTAACCAGCCATGGAAATAGTTAAACCCCAGCCAGTCAAGAGGATAGACATCCAAACGAATAAATGGGAATGATGGTGCCTTTTGAGAAAGAACAATCAGTCCATTTTGAGCATAACCCCATTCCATAAAATCTTTTCCTACAGCAAAACTTCCCCAGCTCCAGTCTGTAGCGATCACAGCTTTGGCTTCACTGTATTCAATTTTATCTTCGGGATAATCAACAACATTTTCGCTTGATCTTTCATTAATACCTGTAACCGGTGTAAACCTTTTGGTTTTATCAATTTTATCGCCAACTTCTGTATTGTCCCTAAAATCAAAACTAAATCCCACTGCATTTGTTATGTACCCACTAGTATATACACCATTCCATAAGTGAGTTGCTTTTGAATTGTCGATTGATCCAAGTTCATACCCTAAAATTGGACTCAAATTCATTTTAAAGTTATTATCTCCATAACTGAATACCCTCCACCTGCCTTCAGGATCTTTACCGAAGAAATCACTATATTTTTCTTCCTGCTTATCTTCAATAAACCCGATCTCAAAAAAATAATCTTTCTTATAAAACTTCAAATCTTCCATTTCAACTTTGGTAAGCTTACCTGATTGTTTTTCAGCATTTAACAATTTTTCTGCAATGTATTTTCTCGGCAGTGGTCTGAATTCATCATTGAATTCAATCACACCTTTTGTACTCAAGCGTCGCAGGAAACCATAAACATCGTTATAAAGAGGTTCATAAACTATCTGAGAATACAGTTCAGTTGGTAGGCAAGTAATGGAGATAAATAGAAGTATTATTATTGTATAGTGGTGTTTGAGCAAACGAGCTAACCTTTGATAAATTCCTTTATTTTATCGACAACATATAAAAGCTGTTCATCACGAAGCTCCGGATATATGGGCAGGGCAAGTGAATGCTTCCCCGCATGTTCTGCATGAGGAAAATCTCCTTCATGATAACCTAAATCTGAAAAACACTCTTGAAGATGAAACGGTACCGGGTAATAGATTTCGGTACCGACTCCATTATCAGCTAGAGCCTGCTTCAGACCGTCTCTGTCTTCCACCCTTATTATATATTGATTATATATGTGATAATTTTTCAATCCTTCAATATCTTTATATATCGCTTTGGGTAGCAGTACTGAGTTATTTTGATCAAATTTTATCCTTCCTGTTTCCTCTGCAAGTCCTGCATTAATGAATAACTCATTATACCGTTCAGCATTATTTCTCCTGCTTTCAGACCAGCCATTAAGATGAGGGAGTTTCACCCGAATAACCGCTGCCTGAAGTGCATCAAGTCTAAAGTTTCCACCAATAACTTTGTGATAGTACTTTGGTTCACCGCCGTGAACACGCATTATTTTTAGCATGTGTGCAAGTTCATCATTATTTGTAACAACCAACCCGCCATCACCATAGCAACCAAGATTTTTACTCGGGAAAAAAGAATAGCAACCAATATCACCTATGGTTCCTGCTCTTCTTCCATCTTTATATTCTGAACTGATAGCCTGGGCACCATCCTCAATCACAATTAAATTATGATTTTTAGCAATATCCATAATCGGATCCAAAGCAGCACACTGTCCGTAA
>JARRKK010000165.1:5880-7919 GCA_037388105.1 Ignavibacteriaceae bacterium
TTCCTTCGGATCCATGTTGAATGAAACCGGATCGTTATCGATCAGTACGGGCACTGCATTTAATCTTGATACAACTCCTGCAGTAGCAAAGAAAGAATAAGTAGGCACTATAACTTCTTCTCCCGGTTTTAGATCAATTGCCATAAGTGCAAGAAGGATTGCATCTGTTCCCGAAGAAATACCGAATGCATATCTGCAACCAAGGAATTCACAGAATTCTTCCTCCATCTTTTCTACTTCCGGACCTAAAATAAAATGCTGTGATTCTGATACTCGAAGAACTGCTTCGTCCAGCTCTGCTTTCAGTTCCTGATATTGTGGTATCAGGTCTAAGAGTGGAACTTTCATATTTATCCTTAAAACTTAATTGCTAAAAATAGTGTGACTTGAATACAATCAACAATGTATTATGAATTATACAGGTAGCTAGACAAAGTCATTCTCAATCTCTTTGAAAAACATTGCTTTAAGATCCTTTTCAGATACAATTGGATGTTTAACTTTCCAATCAATATTTAATTCCGGGTCATTGTAAAGAATTGCCCGTTCATTTGTTTTACTATAATAATTAGTGCACTTATAAGAAAAAATAACCTCTTCAGAAAGAACTGAAAATCCATGGGCAAACCCTGTTGGGATCCAAAATTGTAAGTTGTCATTTTCCGATATTTCTAATGCATAATGTTTTCCAAACGTTGGCGAATTGAATCTTATATCAACTGCTACATCCAATACCGTACCTTTCAATACCTGGCATAACTTACCCTGTGCTTTATCACCAACCTGGTAATGAAGACCACGAATCGTTCTTTTAGTTGAAATTGAGAAACAAAAACTGGACGTGATCAAGTAATAATTTAAGGTGAAGGTTAAAATAGTAAATATAGACGGATTGATGATCATTGAACCGGTATCAATGATCATCAATCCGTCTATATTTACTTTTTTAACCTTCACCTTAAATTATTACTTGATCACGTCCAGTTTTTGTTCCTCAATTTCATTCAGTAATCCAGCAAGATAGTCACGATAAAGTGATCTGGGTATTTTATCAACCATATCTTTAAATTGATCACTGTTGATAAATCCTCTATGCAAAGCAATTTCTTCAATACAAGCTACTTTCAATCCCTGCCTGTCTTCAATAACCCCAAAAAAGTTTGATGCCTGCAGTAATGCTTCCGGTGTTCCAGTGTCCAGCCATGCAACTCCCCTGCCAATCTTCTCACCTTTCAGTTCTCCCAATTCAAGATATTTAGCTATAACATCTGTTATTTCTAATTCCCCTCGCCTGGAAGGTGTCAGTTTCTTTGCGATACCCGCAACTTTGTTATCAAAAATATATAAGCCCGGGACAGCATAATGGGATTTTGGTTTTGCAGGTTTTTCTTCAATTGAAACTACATTATTACTCTCATCAAACTCTACTATGCCGTAACGTTCAGGATCGGTTACCTGGTACCCAAATATTGTAGCACCAGTATTATTTTCGAGAGCATTATAGAAAAATTTCAGTTTGCCGTAAAAAATATTATCTCCTAGTATCAAACAAACTGAGTCATCTCCAATAAATTCTTCACCAATAATAAACGCTTCAGCTATTCCATTTGGTTCATCTTGTGTTCGGTATTCAATTGAGAGGCCAATCTGTGATCCGTCCCCAAAAAGCTTCTTATAAAGCGGAATTGTTTCCTTGTTTGATATAATTAAAATTTCTCTTATCCCACCTAACATCAGAATTGAAAGTGGATAATAAATAAGTGGCTTATCATAAATAAGTGTGAGTTGCTTACTGTACACCTTTGATATTGGATAAAGTCGGGTTCCTGACCCTCCCGCTAATATAATACCTTTTGAATTTTCTTGATTTAATTTTGACATAGTAGTGCAAATATAATAAGAATAGACCTGAAATCTTTGGAAAAATGGCGGGGAGAATAATTACAAAAGAGTACCACTTAATATTATAATAGCTACCGAGAAGTAAATTATCAGACCAGTTACATCAACGATTGTAGCTACAAGTGGTGCAGAGGATG
>JARRKK010000166.1:0-15376 GCA_037388105.1 Ignavibacteriaceae bacterium
CCCAATCATATGTGCCTGCAGTCATAATTGCATTGCGGGGTGCTTGAACTGTGCCTCCAAAGGGATAGCCTTTATTGCTGTATGTACTGTTCCAACCTCCACCGCCCCTGACTGTCCAAATTCCACCAGAACCGCCAGCTCCATTTGCCAGGTCAGATCCGTCTGTTCTTGGTGTGAACTCGTATCCCCAATGTCCTTGTGTGCTTACCCACTGAGCAGAATCTGTATACTGATACATCAAGGTTGTGCTATCCTGAAAAGTCAATGCATAGCGAAGCGGTACATAACTTGTACCTCCACCTGCACCTACATATTCAAGAGTACCACTAACAATAATTGCTGAATCTACGGTTGCCGTAGTTGGATTAAATTCGCCACGCATTGTTGCCCATGCTGTCGGAGCTGATGCCCCACCCATTATGGCATCACCCGCAGGTGTTCCTGCTGTATTGAGAAGCGGCCAACCCATACCCCGATTTGTCAAACCCCAGTCTCCAACAAGGGTTTGCGCCTGAACTGTAGAACTTACAGTAATAAGTACAGTCACAAATGCTGCGAAAAAGTATGTTAACTTTTTCATTATACTCCTTTCTGATATATGTTATTAGAAAATATTGTTTTAGGCATAAATAATTTTGTCTTAAATTCTAAAGCCCTCCTTTCTTAGTTAAATTGTAAAAATCTTATTTGTGAGGATTCAAATCCTCTCCCGGAATTTCATACCTGATCCCGGGAGGGATTTGAGTCAAAGTTTGATATTATTTCATAAGAATCAGTTTCTTCGTTAAGACAACATTATCGGCACTTAAAGTATAGAAATAAACTCCGCTTGATAACCCTGTTCCGTCAAATGTTGCAACATAATTTCCGGCTTTCTGATCACCATCAAATATAGTTGCTACTCTTTGTCCCAGGTTATCATACACTCTTAGGGAAACATAACCAGCCTTTGGAATTGAATACTCAATTTCAGTAGTAGGATTAAACGGATTTGGATAATTCTGCCCAAGAGTATACTCTGAAGGAAGTTTACCGCCAACTTCAGTTACATCAGATGCGGGATCATTTCCTGTGTTAAGCCATGTAAAAATTCTATCACGTTCTCCATCTGCCTGTGCTTCCCATTGAGCATATTCCGTTGGCCACCAACGTAAATCACCCAATGGAAATCCATTCATTCCAGCAGTCTGTAATGTTGCGTTAGTATAGGATAAATCTTCCGCCAAAGGCCACACCTGACCGCCGTTAGTTAAATACTGAGCAACATTCCACGCCCAATGCATATCTGAGTTATCATCCCATTTACGATTTATGAAATCCTTTAATGAATCTGAATTAATTGGTGGATTTATAAAACCGGGATCAAGGCTATCCAGGTTAGCTCTATTGAAATACGGCCAGATTCTATTTCCACTTCCATCAGTTGAATCGAACATTGTGTTGGTTAACCCATTAAAATATGGCTGTGGAAGGGGTATATCCTCATCAAGTCTCTGTTGATGTTTTGCCTGACTATAAGGGCTACCATTAGGTCCGTATCCCATCCAATCGATAAGCCATTGCTCTTCATAATAATTGTTGTAAGCAAACAGTATGCGGCGGTCCTGTTCAGTAAAGGGAACCGAAAATCCAAAACCATCGCTTATTGCACTGCTATCTATAGGTACTATATCAATAGTACCGCTATTAAATCCACCGGGTGCTGATGGAATTTTACCAAACATAAAAGTATTTATAAAAAGTGAGTTGGTAACATTCATTTTGTACCACCATCCTGATTCAAGTGTATACATCATAACGTTATAGAATGTGCAGTGGTTAAAGTGCACATTATCTCCATAAACACCTGCTTCCTGCATATAAACATAACCTATATTTGCGAAAGTACAATTTTCGAACATAAGACTATCCGTATGCAATCCTGTAGCTGCATAGGGAACAGAAACTGCCCTGCTGTAATATCTTAAATGATCATCAGTAGCATTTCTGAAATAACAGTTTGTGAAATAACCTTTGAAATGAGTAGCAAACGGTTGTACCGCACCGCTGGAACCTTGATTTACATAATCAAAGATAACATTATCAAATTCACAACGTCCTCCGGAAACTGAAAGTGAATCACCTACACGTATGGTTGATGCATACCGTGTACCATCTAAACTAGCCCATAATATCCAAACATTCTTCATTTTGACCTCCCCGCCAACATCAAACAGGTATGTTTTAGTGGGAGCTGTACTGGCAGTCCAACAAATCATAGGAGGAGCGGTCTCCTGTGTGGTTCCGGGAGGATCAGCCATAATTTCGAGTACTTGTCCTGCAGGAGTAGTTATTGAGCCATCCAGAACGTATGCTTCATACGGATGCAATTTGAAAATAGTATTCGATAAAGTGCCGGCAGTGATTGCGTCTTCAACTGCACGATTAAGAGTCCCTTCCAATCCTGCCGATTCAAAATAACCATTAACTTCAACTACAGTTTTTTGTGCATATATTGATATGCTAGCCATGGCTATAAGAAACACAAAGGTTAAGAAATGTTTCATAAAATTACCTCCATTTATTTTGGTTTAATAATTAAAGAATTTAGATAACTGTTTAAACTTCTAATTAATAATTTAGATTTCATAACCGGTATCGAACTCCAAGATTTCCGGTTAGCCCATAATTTTGCTCAATAGTGAAACCTCCGATAGATTGTTGAGCTGATGTATTGGTCTCACTATTAATATTGCCCAAATCCAGGTAAAGTTCAATTCCATACGGAAGAACCTGTCTTGCCGAAGCATCAATCCTGAAATAATCCCTTGTAAAGCCGTCCTGCTCAGGAAAGTTTCCTACATTACTTACAGCATTACCCTGGAATATGAAAGATAATCTTGCAGAAAATCCTTCATAGTCGTAACCGATAAAAGCATTCAATATATCGTTTGGCTGGTTAATCAAACGTCCGGTACGTGTACTATCAAAAACCGCGGTAATAGTAGTACGAGGAGGAATAAAAGTTGTCCTGGCGTTCCTCCAGGGATATGTAGCTTCTGAAGAAATATGCGCATAGTTTATACCGACTAATAATCCGTTAAACGGAACCGGTAAATACCAGAGTCTTGTTTGAAGATCCAGCTCAATACCCCTTACATATGCCGTATACGGGGTATTAATGTAGGTAAATAAAGTTGCCCCGGGAATAGGAGCTGAACCTGAGATATCAAAGTCACTAATAGTATAAATTCCTTCTGGTCCTGCACTATACAGCGGATATTGTGTTGAATAGGTAAAGTCTTCTATTTCTTTATAAAAACCACCAATTGTAAAAAGTCCTAATTCATTATTGTGGAAACTAAAGATGAGATCATAATTAAAAGCCTGTGCCGGTCTAAGGTCAGGATTACCTGCCCGAACAGTGTTACTTGCATAACTAATAGTAAAATGAGGTGAAAGTTGATGATAATCAGGACGTGCTAAAGTTTGTGTATATGCAGCCCTAACATCAAACCAGTCCGTTGCTCTATATCTTGCCTGAACCATGGGAAGCCAGAATTCATTATTTGGTTGTGCAGAAACGGGGAAATATTGTTGAGACTTTACATCACGACCATCCTTTAAATTATAAGCATCATAAACAGCATCTATCTTTTCATAACGTACTCCACCTACAATCATCAAATTACTGTAGTTCAGTTCAGACATTAAATATCCTGCAGAATATTTTTCAACATATTGATAGGTGTTAGGAAGTGTTTGAAAATAACCATCGAACCATCCGCCGGGCTCTACTGCTGTTGCATTCTCTGAACTAAACTCAGGAGTACTGGATAAGTAATAAATTAGATTAGTTAATATACCGGGGTCATTTGCCCAAATCAGATTTCCGAAACGACCATCAAGAAAGCTGTCTTTATATATACTCCCGTCGGCAGTAGTAAAACTGGTCGATGGGAAACGGTTTATGGAGGGATCAAAAATCAAATCAGGGTAGAGTGAAAGAATGCCATCAGTAATTGCCTGCTGAATTGTGTTCGTTCCGGCTATAGTTGCATATGGCGTTTGTTGTGCATTATTATGTTTTCTGTGTTCATATTGACCACCAAACTTAATATAACCTGTAATTTCAGTTCCGAAGTTAAATGGTAATTTAAAATCTCCCAGATAAGATTGTTTGTTTTCTTCATATTGCGAGCTAAAAAGCGTTAGAGTATTCAAGTAAACAGCACCTGTTCCTCCATAACTGATAAGATATGTCAAATCCTCAGGAATCGTATTAGGTGTTGAAATTCCAACCCCCCGGGTTTGCCTGAACTCGGATTGAGGTGCTTCGGGTAAATCATTTTTGGCATAATTATTTGCAATTCTAAGATCAACAGACATAAATCCCAGATCGTAATCAAACTCTAATGTATTAAGCGCCAAATCAACATCATTGCTTCCCTCTCTATACCTGAAAATAAGATCCTGTGTTAAACCACCATAATCGTACACTGTTCTGTACTCCTGATAATCGGAATTCAACCGGCTGAACATATTAATAAGCTTAATGGTTCCAGAAGGTAAACGGTAATCAAGGATCAGATTTAAACCATACCTATTCCTGGTTTCAATATGGCGGTTAAGTTGTACATTTGAAACCCTGACAGGTAGATAACCGTTAGAGCCAACTTCATCTGAGGTGATTTGATACTGAGCATCCATGTTATCAGCATTGCGATCATAACTTTCAATATTCCCAAGGAAATAAACACCAAGCTTGTCATCAAAGAAACGAGTGCTTGCCGATCCTACAAATCTATAATTTGTATAAGTATTACTTAATTCCGTATAACCTCCCTGAATTAAAATATCAGTATGAAATTCAGATGGGGCTTCCCGAAGCTCCATATTAACAATTCCGCCTATAGCATTCGCATTAAGATCAGGTGTTAATGACTTATAAAGTGATACAGATTTGATCATATATGGAGAAATAGAAGTGAGGTCTACACTTCTGTCGTTGCTTATTGATTGAGGGCTTCCGGGTAAATCTTGTGAGGTTACTCCGATTTGCGTACTTCCGGTAGATGCAAGCGAAATTCCCCCGATAGTAACTTGATTATATTTTGGAGCTAACCCTCTTATTACAACTTTATTGGCTTCACCGGAACTCTCCAGAGTTGAAACACCCGGTAAACGACCTATTGATTGTGCAACGTTAAAATCGGGCAATTCCTGTAATCTTGCTTCGGAAACAATATTAACAATTTTATCGGAAGAGAGTTGCTGGTTAATAGCCTCTAACTGTCCTTGAGCTTGTGCGGTTACTATTACCTCTTCTCCCACTACTGTGGTTATAGTTAGAGTAAAATTTTGTTCAACTGTTCTATTTTCAAAAACTTCTATTGTAACAGTTTGCGGAGTATAGCCAATATAAGAAGCTGTAAATTTCTGCATACCTGATGGAACACCGCGCAATAGGAATTTTCCATCTAAATCGGCTGCCGCTCCAATAGAAGTACCCTCTAATAATACATTTGCGCTTGGTAAACCTTCTCCAGTAGTCTGATCTAAAATAGTACCCTTAACTGTCCCCGTTCCTTGTGCTAATGATGCCTGTACTATAAAGAGTGACAGGAATAAGTTTACTTTCAACAATTTTCTGAAATGGTAGCTAAGATTCATACCTTATCCCTCATTTTTTTATTAATAAAGATTATTAACGCGTGAATAATGATATTTGTTCAATCCTCTTTCCCAGACTTTATCTCGTCTGGTATAATAAAAAAACATCACCTACCGGCACAAAGGTGCCGTTGTTGTTTTAATGTTAAATCATTTTCGATATTAATTATCATTTTATCGTTTAAAGGATAAAATATTATTAATGTTGCTCCTACAACACCGATAACAGCAGTAAAGTTACCCATTAAAACATGTATATCGGTTAATGATTCGATGTTTGGGATTGATTAGCATCAAATCCATAATATGCTAATACTCAGCCGGTTATTGCAACACCAAATTTGAGTGCAAACAAAGAAGCAGCCATGAGAAGATCTGTTACACGGCACTTCATTTTCCATTCACCGTAATCATCTGTATCTGTCTATATTGTCTATTGTAAAACAAATACAGGATCTAAGAAAAATGAAGGAAAAAGTAGAGAATGAGCAAATACCAGCTATACTTTTTCATTTTGAGATTGCCATAAAAGTATAAGTATTTTCTATTTTTCACCTATTTTTGATAAATCATTTTGATTGTTTCCGAGAATCCTATAGTTTCCATTCTACATAAATAAACACCGCTGGCTAAACCTTCTGCACTCCACTGTAATCTATGCTCACCGGAAGGGACTTCACCATCCATGAGAGTTTCGATCTCTCTGCCTGTGATATCATATACTTTTAACTTTATATAATCATTTTTCGGAAGGTATAAGACTATCATGGTTGATGGATTAAATGGGTTCGGGTAATTTGCACATAATTTGAAACTCTCCGGAGTCTGTGTATTTACATGTTGTTGGACAGAAGTTATTAAATTCTTCCCATCACCAACAACTTCAATTTCATTTAATTGGTTAGTGCCAATACCCTTATTGTGTAAAAGATCAAGATAATTATCACATTCAAAGTCGCCATAACTGTTATCCCCCGGGAGCTGAAGTTTTTGTGCTTCAGGATCTAATCCCATCAAATATGCAGCAATAGCGTCATTTGCAACTGGATCCTTTCCAGCAAATAAAACATGACTTTCATACGGTGCAAAATTCGGGTTCCAAACTCCTTCACCTCCTGTAGCATTTTTTATTCCGTCTGCTATGCCTAAATGAACAGGCCGTGCAGCAAACAGATCACAAATTGAACGAGGTAGAAATGAAGCCGATGATCCATTTGTCGGGCTATGAATTGCCTGACGGCGATATGTAATGGCTGGTGTTGTGTAACTGGACTGTGGAACAGAACCAACCTGATTTTTAATCGAGCATGTAATACCTGCCTCTGCATGCTGTTTCAATTTTCCAATAGAAACATAAACATCAGTATCCATTACTATTTGATTCATTGTCAGTGTAGGAAAGTTAAAATAATTTGCACCTGTGGAAACATCAACAAATGTACCCTGGCTTATATCAACCAACTGGCAGCCTAAGTCGTTCGTAATATCCACATACCCCTGAAATACATCATTGTTAAAAGAGTCGCCGCTTCCTAAACTTTCTACAATGACGATATCACTTGCAGAAACCCCCGCATCTATGATTGTTTGAGTTACTGCTCGAACAACTGAAGGATGACTCCAAACGGCTTCAGTTACAGGAACTCCGTTTAATTTTGGATTAAACGCATTTCCGGAACCTCCTGTCAAATTTATTTTTATTACTACTTTTTTACCATTGCTGAATAAATCAGAAATTCCGCCAAGCTGTTCGAAAAGATATTGTACTTTTTGTATAACTCCCCCACTAGGATCATCATAAATATAGCTATCAGCAGGAGTGTTCGTTGTATTGGTAATCGCTACTGTAGCCAAATAGGAGGAATCTTTTTTATGTTGGTAGGCAAAAACACCTGAAGGCATTAAATAAGGGGCAACAAATAAACCGGCTACAGCGGTACCCGCTTTCTTTACAAAATCCCTTCGTGAAGAATTATTCACCTGATACTTATCAATATCATATTTTTTCAAAATTCCTCCTTATTTTAAATATTTATTTGGATGATTAAGCCTTACTTTAGTAGAATTGATAGGCGTATTGAGTTGTAAAATTTTTACATTTATTTTCACTAATTATTCTAAATTGTCTCATAATACACAATTATACATAATATATTTGAAAAAAGCACCACCTGAACCATATTTACATTTATCATAATATTAATTTTCTTTACTAGAACAGAAGAGAAGAGAGCATTATCGCTAAAACATTCAAATGTATTAGATTTGAATTTTACTTTAAAGTCTAAGAATTTATTTCTATTGAAAACCATAGGAGAGAACATCATGTTAAGTTTAAGTCCTTTTTTTCCTAATGATGAATTAATTATTTCTTATTTCTAATCTTTTCAATTTGAATGATACGAGCATTGGACTATCAACTTTCTCAAACCAGATAACTACAAATCTCCCGTTTAACAAAGCGATTATCCGTTTTGCTAATTTCAAATCAGTATTACTGAAATTAACATTGTTAAACTTTACAAATAAATTCTAATTCAATAAGGAAATTAAAAAGTGAGAAATGATAAATTTTTTGTGCTAAAAAATTTAAATTTTAACTGTTATATCTTAATATTTACCAAGAATAAAAGAATTTCTTAGACTATATTAGAGCAATCAATTAAATTCTACCTTCAAAACTAAATATTTATGATGGATTAAATTTTGAGTAATAAAAGCCTTAATAATAATTTATATAATATTGAAAATTGGTTTCGGGAAAAAACAAGTAAAGTAATTATTGCTTTTTCCGGAGGAGTAGACTCATGTCTTGTTGCATTTCTTGCAAATAAATTCCTTGGCAAAGAAAATGTTTTTGCGATCATATCAGCGTCACCAAGCTTGAAGCAAAAGGATTTAACTATTGCAATAGATTTTTGCAAACAGTTTGAAATTAACCTGGAAATAATTGAAACTAAAGAAATGGATGATACCAGATACAGTTCCAACCCTGTGAACAGATGCTACTTCTGCAAAATTAATCTTTATGATGAACTTCAAAATATTTCTTTAAAATATCCTGATTCTATAATTGTTAACGGACAAAATTTTGATGATTTGAGTGATTACAGACCAGGTATAGAAGCAGCAAAAGAATTCAAGGTTTATCATCCATTAGCTGATTGTAAATTATCTAAAAATGAAATACGAGAATTAGCTCGATACTTTAATCTTCCAACTTCTGATAAACCTGCAAGTCCTTGTTTAAGCAGCAGAATTCCCTATGGTAGTGAGGTTACACATAAGAAATTAAGACAGATTGAAGCAGCAGAAAATATTTTAA
The DNA here is from genome assembly GCA_037388105.1 of Ignavibacteriaceae bacterium. Taxonomy (GTDB): domain Bacteria; phylum Bacteroidota; class Ignavibacteria; order Ignavibacteriales; family Ignavibacteriaceae; genus BMS3ABIN03. The sequence goes on from JARRKK010000166.1 coordinate 8,978, forward strand.
ATGATTTTGGATTTCATGATGTTCGTGTTCGCCACTATAATAACCTTGCTAAAATCGAAGTACCCATAAACAGGTTGGAAGAATTGTTAAATGTACAAGAAGATATTTCTCCAAAAATTCTTCAGCTTGGATTCGATAGGTTTGAAATTGATAAAGAAGGGTTAGTATCTGGTAAATTAAACAGATTAATAATATGAGTAAACATTATAATATAGATCACAAAAGAGATGAAAGAATTGGATTTCAAGAAATAGTATTTGGTGCTTCTAAGTCAGTTGATCAACTACGAAAGATTATTAATGACTTTCTTAAAATTAATAAAAGTGTACTTTGTACTAAGGTTCAAAAAAAGAAAGCTAAAGTTTTAAGTGCAGAATTTCCTGAAAGTTTTTACGATCAGGTTTCAAAGATATTAATAATAGGCAAATTTCCATCTGAAGTCTCGAAGGATGAAGTTGCAATTTTATCCGGGGGAACATCAGATCAATATCTTGTAAATGAGATTTACTTCACATTAAAATTTTTTGGAAAGGATGCCGAACGTTTTCAGGATATCGGTGTTGCTGGTGTACATCGTTTGCTTAATAACCTTGAAAAATTAAAGAAGTTTAAAGTTGTTATTGTCATTGCGGGATTTGAGGGCGCTTTACCAACTGTTACCGGTGGATTATTATCTCAACCAATTATTGCTGTGCCCGCGGCTGTGGGTTATGGAATAAGCAGAGGCGGTAAGGTTGCATTAAATTCTATGCTCTCAAGTTGTGCTAATGGCATTACTGTTGTCAATATTGATAATGGTTACGGAGCTGCTATGGCCGCATTAAGAATTCTTAATCTTCAGTTAAAAAAATAATCAGTTTAAAACAAAATTAAGATTATGAGTACCCTAAAAATTGAACCGTTTTCGGGTCTTAGTGGAGATATGTTTCTTGGTGCATTAGCACATTTAGCAGATGCTTATGATGAACTGAAATCAATCCCTGAAAAAGTAGGTTTAAAGAATGTTGTTGTGAATATAACAGATGTGCAGAAAGCTGGAATAGCTTGTAAGCACATTAAGGTAATTGATAAAAACACCTATGAAGATTCAGACTCAGAAAGCTTGAACAGACATATACTCATAGACATTTAAAGGAAATAAACCAATTAATTGATAATGCTTCTATTTCAGATAATGCTAAAAGTATTGCTAAAGATATTTTCCTTCTTTTAGGACAGGCAGAGGCAAAGATTCATGGAATCGATATCAATTCAATTCATTTTCACGAAGTAGGAGCGATAGATTCAATTTTAGATATAGTAGGTTCTTCGTATCTAATTGATAAGTTGAAAATTAACAAAAGTTATTCCAGTGAAATTTGTACAGGATCTGGTTTTGTTATGACTGAACATGGTAAATTCCCAATACCTTGTCCTGCAACAAAAGAATTATTGTTGGGCTTTCCAACAATTTCAGGAACTGAAAAAGGCGAAATGACTACACCAACTGGTGCAGCTATATTAAAATATTTAAATCCTGTATTTGAAATTCCCGTATTAACCGAAACCAAAATTGGTTATGGACCAGGTGAAAGAGATTTTGTACATCCAAATGTTTTAAGACTATCATTATGTGAACTAACTGCAAAGAATGAGAATAACATTTATGTTATTGAAACAAATATTGATGATATGTCCGGAGAAATTCTTGGTAATGATTTTCAAAAAAGGTTATTTGAATATGGAGCTTTAGATTATTATCTAACGCAAGTTTTTATGAAAAAAGGTCGACCAGGTTTTTTAATTACAATACTAGCAAAATATGAAGCTACTAATCATCTTATAGAGTATTTATTAGAAAATACTACATCGATCGGGCTTAGATATTATCCTGTTAAAAGAAAAGTTCTTTCACGTAAAATCAGAAATATTGAGACCTCTTTTGGCAAAGCAACTATTAAGGAGGTAATTCTACCATCAGGGAAAATAAGAATGGTCCCAGAATACGAATCCTGTTTAGCTATATCGGAAGTAAATAATTTATCTCTGACTGAAGTATTTCTTAGGATAAATTCTGAAATTATAAACCTGAATAACTCTGTGGATTAAAAATAATATCTTTTTACAATAAGTACTAAGTTAGGATCAATGTTATAATTTTATCTTTATATTTTGTTAGTAAAAACATTGATTTTAATCTTCGAATATCACCAATAAAGACCATTCTATAATCATAAAACCTTAATTTTACTGCCACTTAAAAATATTGTAATACCGGCAATTGTATGATTATATTCTTTCTCTTTGTTCCTAAATTATTAATTGGATCTCTTTTGGGGGGTGTAGATCAATTTGAATCTTACAGAACAGATATCTTGTGTGATAATTTTATATAATAACTTTTTTTAACTTTCTGCTTAAAAGCGTTATAATTGTCTATTCATATTTTAATTAAAATTTTTATTATTGGTTATTCATAACTCATTATTGATGATATGATAGCAATCTTAACAGGTATTATTGCGGGTTCTATACACGTATTTACAGGCCCTGACCATCTTGCTGCAATTGCACCTCTCTCACTTGATTCTAAAAAGTCCTCCTGGCAGATCGGGCTGCGCTGGGGGATTGGACATACTGCAGGAGTGTTCATTGTTGGTACTATTGCCCTTCTGCTCAGAGAGTTTATTCATATCGAGTCACTTTCTGCTTACAGTGAAAGAATTGTTGGCATTGTTCTAATTGGGATAGGTTTATGGGGATTTTATAGTTCTTTTAAAAAGAAAGTTCATGCTCACGAACATACGCATGACGGTAAAACTCACATTCATCTTCATTACCATTCATTGCAATATTCTCACAATAAACCTGAAGCTCACACACACACACACGCCGCGCTTAGTGTTGGGATAATTCACGGGCTGGCAGGCAGTTCGCATCTATTTGGAATACTCCCCGCACTTGCTTTTTCCACGCGAATTGAAGCTGTCCTGTACCTTTTATTTTTTGGTGTTGGTACCATAGCCGCAATGCTTATCTTTTCATCAACTATGGGATATATTGCTTTCCGCTTTGAAAAGTTAAAGTTTAAGTATTACCAATGGCTTTTGTATGGATTCAGTGGCATCGCAGTATTTGTCGGAGTTTTTTGGTTAGCTCAATGATAATTAACGATTTTTAATATAAATTATTAGGATTTAGTTCTTAATTCTTCATTATTACTTGTTTATATTTTAGAAATAATAATTAGTGTAAAAGTTTAAACAACTTTAAAGTTTTTGCTTAAATCAACTGTGCTTATCAAATTACTGTTTAAACAAATACACGAATTAATTTTTGTTTTTCTCCCTCTCCCTTTAATTAGATAGAATCATTTACTCAAAAGTTATTGGACTGAGAGAACTGATTTTATTATAACAATCCCTCCACTATTTTTTTATTACTTTTGCTATTAAAATATTATCAAATATCTCTCTGCAAATTTTATGAATGTTGGCCAATTATCAAGTGTAGTATGTCCGCCGTAGTGTTGTCTAAATGCAATATCACCATCAATAAGTTCTGTTCCCATTGGAGGCATTTCATTTGTTCCCAAATCTTTTTTACCCAGGAGTTTATAAACCGGTCCTGCAGCAACTGCAGCCATAAATTGTCCTTTGTCATCAACCCAATTTCCTTCAACCAGTGGTGAACCACAGCTTATAAAAACAGGTCGAGGTGCACACATTGCAATAAGTTCATGGGAATCAACAGGAAGATCTTTTGCAGTAAGAGGACCAGCATATTTTAAAAAATTACCGGCCATCCAATGGTACTCGTATGTTGATGCAACATTCTCAATCATTTCTCCAAAATTACGACGAAGTAAACTTGCTCCTCCCTCACCAGAAGATCCTATAAATCCAATTGCAAATCTCTGATCGTAGGCCATAGTTACTAAGGCTGCTTTCCCATATCTGGAAAGTCCTTCAATACCAACTTTAGTTCCATCAACTGAATTATCGGTTTTTAAATAATCTAGAGCTCTGCTTGCACCCCAGGCCCATGCTCGTAATGTCCCCCAGTCATCCAATTTACGCGGGCGTCCTTTATTAACCAAACCAATAATACCATCTGTCAATCCTTTGCCGTTATCAGCTTGAAAACTCGTAGGGATTAAAATTGCGTATCCCCAGCCCTTTGATAGAACCATAGGTTGCCAGTTTGACATCGAATCGACAAATCTTTTCATTTGATCTGTCATTTTGAAATTTGGAGGGAAATTAAATCCGAATTCCATCATAACCGGAACTGGTCTCTGTGCGTTTGCCGGTATGGTTAAAGTTAATTTTATATCGACAGTAATTAAAGCGTATGATGAATTATCAACGTAACCCAAGAGTTCTTTTGAAATCACTGGAATATTTTTAATTGTATCTTTTGTTACACTTACAACTTCCCAATTAACCTCCGGAACATTTTCAGGTACTTGTCCATAAATTTCCATGTCAAAAAATTCTTTGATTTCAGGACGGCGCAATTTCCACCACATTTCAGAAGTAGTAACTTTTTGTTCATTATTTAAAATCAATGGATCAGGGAGATCGGGATAAGGATTAGCTAGTGATTCATTAGTATTCGCTGCATTAGGGGCCTTCGGATCTCCGGACGGACCCGGACGTAGGGAATCTATACCCAGCAGTTTTAGTAATCTTGTGTGATCTTGTTCGGCGGTTAAAGTATCGGGGGGAATAATTGAATCTGATATTGAATTTACTTTTAATTGTGCAAATGATTGATATGCCATTAAAAAAATGAGTAGGTAACAACAACATATATTTTTCATTTTACTTTAATGGGTAAATTTTTAAAACCTCCTTCACGGCTGGGGATTAAAAGTAGCTTCCCAGCCATGAAGGTTGAAGAATTGCAGAAGAATTTTACCCGGATTTATTTAAGCAACATAAGTTTCTTTGTCGCGGTGAAACTTCCAGCATTAATATGATAGAAATAAACCCCGCTTGCAAGATTCCGAGCGTTAAAAATAACCGTATAATTACCGGGTGCCTGCTCCGTATTTACTAACGTTTTTACCTCACTACCCAAAATATCATATATCTTTAATACTACTTTTGTCGTTTTAATAATACTATACCTGATATTTGTTGTGGGATTAAAAGGATTTGGGTAATTCTGTTCTAATTTATATTCAGATGGTACACTAGATGCAGTTTCCTTTACACCTACCGGATTATCCTTTATATATTGAGCTAACCACCAAAGTGCAGGTCTTGCGGTGCCATCAGAACGAACAAGGTAACAAGTGGACTGCCACATCCGACCTTCAATATATCCCCAAAGGGTAATTCCTGCAACGCCGGGATGTTGCCAGAGAACAGGGAATATTCTTTGATACAATTGTAATTGCTGATCATCATTTGGGGTTCCTGTATTACCAATATTTCCCAAATCCAATTCTGATACGTAAATCGGTAAACCCGTAGCAGCGAGTCTGGTTAAATTATCTCTTATTAAATTTGGGTTCGCATTTTCAAGAGAAAAACGATGCCCCTGTACGCCAATACCGTCTATTAATCCTCTATCATTTAATAGATTAATAATTTGAAGGTAAGAAGTTGTGGCTGAATTGTTGTCAATAATTCCATAATCATTAATCAATAATTTAGCATTGGGTAGGTATTGCCTTGCCAATTCAAAAGATTTAATTACCCAATCCCAGCCTGTGGCACCATTACCACCGAGAGCATTTTTATAATTTGCGCGTCCACCACCACCATCAGGCGGATTATGTCCATTAAGAGATTCATTTACAACATCAATCATATCCATGTCTGGGTATTTGTCTCCTACTTTCCTAATCCAGTATTCTATGTACTGGATTTGCTGTGCAGAATCAAGACCGGAAATCCAAGAAGGCTGCTGCTGTCCCCAAATTAAAGTATGACCTTTGAAAATTAAACCATTGGTTTTTGCATAATTGTACGCGTTATCAAGGCCATTCCAATTCCATTGAGTTGTATCCATTGAAGTTCCTACTGAACCCCATTTGCCTGCATTTTCAGGAGTGAGCTGTGTCCAATAATTAGTAAAATCATTATCGGGTGCATCACCAGCGCTACCTAAAAACTTCGGTGAGCCTTCAGCTAAAGGCGGACCCGTGTATGCCGAATCCTGTGATGGTACTGCTAAACCACCGGGCAATCCATGATCAAGGGCATATACAGTAAATAATAAATTGGTCTTTCCAAATGCGATCTTGTCAATATCCAATCCATTTTCCCGGCTACCTATTTGAAATGTTTTTGTATGACTGTCTGTACCTACATAAAAAGTATCTCCTGGAACTCCGGAATATGTATTTTTACTCGCATTCACCCATTTCCATACTCCTGAACCCAGTCCTCCGGCACCATCTACAAT
>JARRKK010000167.1:0-7984 GCA_037388105.1 Ignavibacteriaceae bacterium
CATCTTCAACCAGTAAGAGATTATTCTGATTAGCGATTTCTTTTAATTTATTCAGGTCTGCAGGTTGACCATATAAGTGAACTGCGACAATAGCTTTCGTCTTTGATGTTATTGCTGCTTCTACCTTTTCCGGGTCTATATTGTAACTGGACGGATGACAATCAACCATAACGGGCGTTGCTCCGCACAATGTAGCCCCCCAGGCTGTAGCTATAAATGTATTTGCAGGTATAATAACTTCATCTCCCGATTTAATACCCAATGACCAAAGTACAAGATGATTTCCATCAGTACCTGAACTTGTACCAATACAATGTTTTACATTATGAGCCTCAGCAAAATTATTTTCAAAATCAGAAACAGGTTTGCCAAGTATATAAGCAGTATTATCCAGTACTTTCTGAATTTCTCTACCGACTTCCTCTTTAATTGAGTTGTATTGTACTTTTAAATCCAAAAATGGTACTTGCATTAATTTATCCTCCGTTCAAATAAGTATTAATTTAATTAGTAGCTAATTTAATTATTAACAGTAGCTAGTGAAATTATTAATTTTAAGCATTAATAATGTATCCAAAACCTTACAACAACTATGCTAAATTTAAAAAGATAATTTTCGCGAAGACAAAAATGTAATTTGCAAATTTCAAATTTACAGAATGATTAAGCTGTTCTGTATTTCTTCCTTGAATTTGCATTAAGATTTAAATCGACTTGCTCTGTTCAAAAAGCTAAAAATTAACGTTAACCATATAAAAAATTTTTCATCCAGATTCTTTTTTTAATATTCGAAAATGTTTAAAATTAAAGAACTTATAGAAATTTTCAATTGAAAAAAGTGATACAAAATGAGACATTTATCTCATTTTAATATTTTGGATATTTTGCAAATTATTATCTATGATGAAAATGTTTTATTTTCATGGCATAAATGTTGTCTTTAGGGTTCGATGAATTTTTTATCTACTAGCTCTTCAAATCATAATAAACAATAAGGTGTAATTTGTGCACTACATTTGTAGGATAGATTTTTAACTTTACTTTTTGGATTAGTTGAATTATTTAATAACCCCAGGGAACTTTATGAAATATCTGATTATGGTTTTAACTACATTTCTGTCTCTGGTAATTAACATTGATTCTATGGCTCAACAACTTAATCCGGGTGATGGAATTAGAGTTAGTTTTTTGGATATTACAGATCTAATCTCAGGTGATTACTTTGTTCAACCGACTGGAGTTATTAGTATGCCATTCATAGGAGTAGTAAATGTGCGGAACAAAGACTTTAAAGAAGTTGAAGCCCAAATTATTGCCAGATATGATTCTTTATATAAGAATCCCCAAATGACAATTTATGCTTTATTAAGAATAAATATCTTAGGAGAAGTTGCTAATCCCGGATTTTACTATGTAACAGATGTTGATAAATTTACTTCAATCTTAGCATTAGCTGGTGGCACTACGAATAATGCAGACTTAGATGCAATTTCAATAATAAGAAATAATAAAGAATTGGAAGTTGATGTAAAAACTATTATAAGAGAAGATAATTCAGTAAACGAATTTGGTTTACGATCCGGTGATCAAATATATATTCCGAGAACCTGGTGGGCAGACAGAGGAATAACGATTCTTATATCAGGTATTGCACTTATTGTGACAATTGTTGCATTACTTATTAAAAATTAAAACGAACAGTTAATACACAGGAACATGAATGAATGCTATATTTTCAAATAACTCACGTAATCAAACTATTAAAAAAGAGAAATCTCTTATTGAAATTTTACAGATAGTTTTCCGTCGTCGATATGTGTTAATCTCTTCTTTTGTTGTTTTTCTAATATTAGCTGTGTTTTACAATATACTCACTAAGCCAACATATGAAGCTATAGGGTTGCTTAAAAAAGAAGTAGCTTCAAAAGATGCAGGTAAGGGGGATTTTTCTGGGATTATTGATCTTCAGACATTAGATGAATTAGAAACCGAAATGGAGTTGGTAAAGACCTGGAATGTGTTAGGAAATGTAATTGATGAATTAAAACTCAATGTATATGTAAAGAGTTTGGTCACATCGGATGGAGAAACAATAGAAATTAATGAACCAGTTACAAATTTTTCTGACCCATCTTTTAGTCGCAACCATGAATTACAATTTGAACTTCCTGAATTCAAAGTAGTTGATATAAAAATTAAAAAGCAAAATGGAGATTTTTTTATAAAACAACAACCAATACATTGTTACAAGTATCCGATAACAGACCTAGTTTGGAACTAGATCAAACAGTGAAAGAAGATGATCCGTATTCTGATATCGATTTAAAGAGCGGTCTTGGAAAATTTGACTTGCCCATTGCTAATCTAGAGATATTTTGGAATGCCCCTATAGGAAGTATTGTTTATTTCTACATCCTGAATTATTACAAAGCAATGGACATTCTAAAAAATAAAATAAAAGTCGAGAAAAGGGGAAAGACGAATGTATTTAAGGTGGCGGTTAAATCATCTTCGGCTTTTTCTGCTGCATTAATAGCGAATACGGTTATTGATAAATTCCGTGCTTCAAGAATAAATCAGCAAAAGGAAACCATAAGATATTCTTTTAAATTTGTCGATCAGCAGTTAAGCGAGATGAAGGAAAAACTGAAGGATGCTGAAGAAAATTTGAGCAGTTTCAAAGCCAGTGGTCACATAACTACGATTGATCAAAGTTCCCGGGACCTGGTTCAGTTCATGACTAAACTGGAAACTGAAAAGGTCAATACAGATCTTCTTTTAGAAGATTACAAAAGTAAATTGATTGAGATAAAGGATGAGATGAATATTACCGGTTATGTTGACGAAAGTAGTCTTTCACCTCAAGGTGGTGCGCAAACTAATTCACCGTTTTCCGCTCTACTAAAACAGCTTACGGATTTGGAATTACAGCGCTTGGAGCTACTCCAGAAACGTACAGAAAACCATCCGGATGTACTTGCTGTGGATGATGCTATATTTTTGGCTAAGCAAAAACTCTCCTCATATAATGAAAATACACTTACTGCTTATCAAATCATCATTTCATCTCTTGAGAAAAAGCTGTTAAAGATTAATAATCTTATGTCGAAGTACGAAGTAAAACTTGAAATGCTTCCTGCAAAAGAGAATAGATTAGCCCAGTTAATGAGACAGAAAAATGTTTATGAGAAGATAAGCACACTATTATTAGATAAGAGAGAAGAAATGCGGATGTCTGAACTTTCGAAGTTGCAGGATATCGCAATAGTTGATGAAGCTCACGAACCTTTAAAACCAATTTCCCCTAAGAAAATGTTCAATTTAATTGTTGCTTTTGCTTTGGGGGGATTTTTTGGCGTAGTTGGGATATTTCTTCTTGAATTGAGAGATAACAGATTAGTAAATCTTGATGAGTTAGAAGCTGAATTTAACCTCCCGATTTTTGCAATAATTCCTACTTACACTAGCGAGATAAAAGAAGAAATAGAAAACACTGAGAACGGTAAACAAAAATTTGTTACTATGATGGACGAGGGAGAAGGATTTAGAGAAACTTTTCGTTTGCTCAAAACAAAACTTCTCTTTCAGATGAATGGTAAAGAGAGAATAATTATGATAACAAGTTGTGAAGAAAATACTGGTAAAACAAGTATAGTTGCAAATCTTGCAATTTCTATAGCCCAAGAAAACAAGAAAGTTTTAGTAATTGATTGTGATCTCAGAAAAGCTGAACTTACAAAATTATTTGGTATTCCTAAAAAGTCTCCCGGTTTGATCGAATATATTGAAAATGATGTGTCACCAACAATTTATACTAAGATATTAAAAAACATTGATATTCTTCCAGCGGGGGGTAGAAGAGAAGATTCTAGTCACTTATTAAATTCGGATAGAATGAAATCACTATTCAAGTCTATAGATACCACAATGTATGATTCCATAATTTTAGACACTCCACCAGTAACACGGGTTGTAGACACTTTAATATTAGGTCAATCGGTTCAAGATGCTTTACTAGTTGTTCGTCCTGGGCATTCTTTTAAGGAGGCAGTTAACGGTGGAATTCAGGAAATGCTTCAAGCAAAAATTAAAATTCAGGGAGTTGTTGTTAATGCCGCGGAGATAAAAAACTCTTACTATTATAGATATCGTTACGGTTATGGTTATGGTTATAATTTAGATAAATCGAATGGTAAAAGCTCAAAGAAAAAAACTGACGTGGTTGAAGCATCTTCGTAATAGCATAGGTTATTAAACCACTGCTCTTATATATGAAATGCACTGAATCTAATTAATATTTTAGTGTAGCGGTTTCTGAAAAGAAATCGCTTTTTTTATTATATGAATTATTAATCAAACTAATGATTGAAAATCTACAGGTAGTGAATCCTCTCGAAATATCTAATTGGGATGATAAAATCTTAAATTTTTCAGAGTACTCATTTTTCCACAGTTCTTATTGGTGTAAGGTAATTACTGAAACTTATAACTATAAACCCTACTACTTTATTGTTAAATCGAATGGTTCTATCAGTGCATCAATACCTCTTATGATTGTTAATAGCAAATTGACTGGTAAAAGAGCAGTCTCTTTACCCTTCACGGATTATTGCACACCATTAGTCTCGAGCGAAATCAATTTTAGCGACCTTCAAAGTAACATTATAGAATTCTGTAAAGGAAAAGGTTTAAAATATCTGGAAATAAGAGGAGGAAATAAATTTTTTAATGGTGTTCTGCCGTCAAATTTCGACTACAATCACTCTTTGAACTTATCAATTGGGGAAGCTGAACTTCACAAAAATCTTAGCAGCAATACAAAAAGGAACATAAAAAAATCTGTTCGGGAGGGGACTATTGTTGAAATCTCCAACTCAATATCAGCACTTGAAGATTTTTATAAGATGAATTGCTTAACACGAAAAAAACATGGTCTTCCACCACAGCCCAAATCATTTTTTGAAAATCTCTTTAAGTATGTTCTTACTCCTAATAAGGGATTTATTGCTATAGGAAAGTTTAAGGGATTGAGTATAGCTGGAGCTGTTTATTTGTTGTTGGGAAACAAAGCTATTTACAAGTTTGGTGCTTCCAATATGGAGTTTCAAAATCTTAGAGCAAATAACTTGGTGATGTGGGAAGCAATTAAATATTGTAAAAATAATGGTTATGAATCGTTTTGTTTTGGAAGAACAGAGCCAGATAACGAAGGGTTAAGGAAATTTAAACTTGGTTGGGGTACAGAGGAACAGGTTTTAAATATTTATCGTTACGACTTAAGAAAAAATGACTTTACAAAAATTCAAACTAAAACAACCGGGATACACAATAAGATATTTAATAGTGCTCCCCTTCCACTATTGAAGTTTTTTGGCTCAATAGCTTATAGGCATTTTGGATAGTACTTACTTACATTTTAATAATTATGACACCGACCAGAGAATAAGGCATTATTTAAATAATGTTTTTAACTTCAAATCAAAACTTTGTATTTGGAACGTATTTTGCAATCCTCAAAAATCATTTAATAATACATTGATTTATCAAAAATTATTCGCGTAGGAACTAGGTTATGAATATTTTAATAGCAAGCTCTATTTCAAAACACGCAATAGAAATACTAAATGAAAATCACGATGTTATTTGTGCATTCAATGCACCGGAGGACAAATTGATTTCACTCATTAAAGACAGGGATGTATTAATTTTTAGAAGCGGGGTTCAAATTTCTGCAAAGGTGATGAATGCAGCACCTAATCTCAGATTTTTAATTCGTGCAGGATCTGGTTTGGATAACCTTGATTATAACTATACTCAGGAAAGAGGAATAGAATTAGTTCGGATACCGGAACCAGGCGCAAAAGCAGTAGCCGAACTAAGCTTTGCATTCATGCTTGCACTATCAAGAAATTTACTTTATGCGGACAAAGAATGGAGACAAGGACATTGGGTAAAAAGTGAGTTAAAAGGATATCTATTAAGAGGTAAAGTATTAGGAATTATTGGTGCAGGAAATATTGGCTCACTTGTCGGACAGATGGGTTCAGCATGGGGAATGACAGTGTTGGGATGTGTTGCTGACAATGATTATACACCTGAAAACGAAGCGTTTTTGGGTTCAAAGGGAATTAAGCTGACAGCATTTGAAGAAGTAGTTAGTAAAGCAGATTATCTTACAATCCATGTACCTCTGGATGAGAATACCAGAAATTTGATTGATAAACGAGTACTCAATCTTATGAAGTCTGGTTCATATTTACTTAGTCTTGCTCGAGGTGGAGTTGTAAATGAAAAGGATCTTTTAGAGGTACTAGAAAAAGGTGATCGATTAAGAGGTGTGGCACTCGATGTACATGAAAATGAAGGTGAAGGAAAAATTTCTCCATTCGCATCATTACCAAATGTTATTTTAACACCGCATATTGGAGCTCAGACCATCGATTCTCAGCGGGAAATTGGCGATCGGGTTTTGGAAACTGTTGAACAGTTTGAAGACAAAATTAATCATCAGGAATCAATTTCATCAACGGTTAGTAAATAAAATTGTTGAATACAAAATTAATTAAATTTTTATGAGGTGAAAAAAATGGTTGCTAAGACAACTCAATTCAAACAAATGCTTCAATCCAACCGGTTAGAGTTTATTTTAGAAGCACATAACGGGTTAAGCGCTAAGATAGTTGAGGAGACTGGCTTTAAAGGGATTTGGGGAAGTGGTCTGGCAATTTCTGCGGCACTCGGTGTAAGAGATAATAATGAAGCGAGTTGGACCCAGGTGCTTGATGTTGTTGAATTTATGAGTGATACTACTACTATTCCTCTTATGCTTGATGCTGATACTGGATATGGAAATTTTAATAATGTAAGACGACTTGTAAATAAGCTTGAGCAAAGGAAGATTGCAGCTATGTGTATTGAAGATAAACTTTTCCCAAAGACAAATTCTTTTATCAATGGTGAAGCTCAGGAGTTAGCAAAGATTGATGAATTTGCCGGAAAGATTAAGGCTGCCAAAGACACACAAGAAGATCCTGATTTTTGTGTAGTTGCAAGAATTGAAGCTTTTATTGCCGGTTGGGGTTTGGACGAGGCACTAAAGAGAGCTGAAGCATATTCCAATGCAGGTGCAGATGCTCTGCTTGTACATAGTAAAAAATCAACCGCAGAAGATATTTTTAACTTTATGGATGTATGGAAGGATACTTGTCCTGTTGTTATCGTTCCCACTATGTACTACGATACGCCGACAGAGGAATTTCAAAAATTAGGAGTGAGTATGGTTATTTGGGCAAATCATTTACTACGTTCAAGCGTTAAAGCCATGCAGCATACTGCATCTCAGATTTATAAGGAAAGCGCAATAAGTTCAGTCGAAAATGAAATTGTACCGGTTAAAGAAGTTTTTCGGTTGCAGAATGCTGATGTACTAAAAGAAGCTGAGAAGTTATATCTTCCTTCTGAACATTAATATAAGGATAAGTGCTGGAAAATAATAAAGATTTTATTAATAGCACTTTTGTTAATTCATTTCAGTAAACTCCTCTTTTATGACTAATAAAAAAGCTGTAAGCTTTAATATCGCATTAAGATTTTCTTTCGGTAACCACAAATCAGATGTATAACAAAACTATAAATAAAAACACAGTTGACTTTGATATCCACGGCATCGTTGGAATAAGATTGGTTAATCCGAGTGAAATTGATATTAAAAATATATCCAGACAATTATCACATTTCAAATCGGAATTAATCAGAGAACCAGATATAACCATAGTATATAGGGAGAAATGGGATATTGGCGATATTACCTATCTGGGATTAAATGAGGTTGGTTTTAATGATGGTGGCTTTTATATCCTATCGAGTGGAAAACATCCGCTAAAAGTAAAAATCCCTTTTGAACAAATTGGAACTAAATGTGAAATTATTTGTGAGCAGGGCGTTGTCGGCATTCCGTTACTAAATCGTATAATAAATATTACTT
>JARRKK010000168.1:0-8222 GCA_037388105.1 Ignavibacteriaceae bacterium
TGTCACAACTCCCAATAACACAACCCATAATAGCTAAACCACTATTTTTCATAACAGCTCGAACATCAGAAAAGTCAACATTAATCAAACCTTCTACTGTTATTATATCTGCAATTCCTCTTGTAGCTTCATATAAAACTTCATTGGGTTTATCGAATGCCGCAAAAGCATTTGTGCTGTTATCAAGAATAGAAAGCAGTCTCTCATTCGGAATTATTATCAAGCTATCAACATACTGTTTCAGTTCCTGAATACCCTGCTCTGCATTAAGCATTCTGGTTTTACCTTCCCACTTGAAAGGCTTTGTGACAATCCCAACTACCAATGCACCTACACTCTGAGCAACCGAAGCAATAATAGGTGCACCGCCAGTACCAGTACCACCTCCCATACCAGCCGTTACAAACACCATATCGCTTCCTGTTAGAATCTCAGTAATTCTTTCACGATCTTCTTCTACAGATTTTTTTCCGATATTCGGATCAGCGCCTGCACCAAGTCCACGCGTAAATACCGATCCGACCTGGAGTTTATGTGTTGCTTTATTGCTTTCAAGTACCTGTGCATCCGTATTAACTGCTACATACTACCCCGGTAAGTCCCCTTGATATCATGCTATCTATAGCATTACAACCACCACCCCCAACACCTACAACTTTAAGTATTGCAGATGTTGTTCGCTCCTGGTCGAGAGTGGCAAATTTTTTCATTTTCCCTCCTTGTTAAGGTTTTTATAGTTCATCAAAAAAATCGTGTACTTTTTTAACTATCTCTTTTATTTTTTTCTTCCTTCTTCTTACATCGAGTAATAATTGATATTCACTGGATTTACCACCAGGTATGCCTCTGATTAATCCTGCTACAGTTGCAAATTCCGGACTTTCAATTTCGTTAGCTAATCCTTCACCTAAATCAAGAGGTACCCCAATCCTGGCAGGGAGTCCGAATACTTCTTCTGCAAGTTCTGTTGTCCCTCTTAATAACGAACCGCCACCTGTTAATACTATACCAGACTTAATTTTATTCTTAAACCCTGCAGTTCGTAGTTCATTATCCACCAATACAAATAATTCTTTCATACGAAGACCGATAATTTGTGTTAACAGACTAATCGGTATTTTGGTATTGCCTCTCGCACCAATGCCCTTAATTAAAATATCTTCATCCATAATGATTGCACTATCTGTAGCATAACCAAAATCTTTTTTTAATATTTCTGCTTCATTGGTAATCACTCCCAAAGATTCACGGATATCATTCGTTACCTGGTTACCGGCTATTCCTATTACCTTTGTATGTTTAATTGTCTTTCGATGAAACACTGCTATATCAGATGTCCCCCCGCCAATATCTATTAGAGCAACACCCAGATCCATTTCATTTTCATCCAGAACCGATGTGCTTGAAGCAACAGGCTGTAAAATATAATCCCTAACCTTTAATCCAGCCCTTTCAACAGATTTATTAATATTCTGAATAGCCAAAACTGATGCTAATACTACATGATTGCTGGCTTCTAAACGGGAACCATACATTCCAACCGGCTTTTCGATACCACCCTGATGATCGACGGAGAATTCTTCTGGGATAACATGCAGAATCTGCCTGTCGGATGGGATGTTAATAGTTCGTACATCAGCCTCTAATCGGTTAAGATCATCTTTTGTAATTTCCTTTTCTGCATTGGTAATTGTAACATAATTCCTATGTCGGATACTGGTTATATGTTCGCCTGCAACTCCAACATTTACTTCGTTTACAGATTGACCTGCCCGGTTGCACGCAATTTCCATTGCACTTTTTATGGCATCAGCAGTTTTATTTATATTTGTGACTAAACCTTTATGAAGACCTTCAGAAGGAGCAACACCAAATCCAAGTATATCAAATTTATTAGACTCAAAATCTCTTTCAGCAATTGCAGCACAAACCTTTGTTGTGCCTAAGTCTAGTCCTGTTATTATATCTTTTTTCATATGCTTATAATTACTGGTTTTTACCATATGAAACCGGCATTGATATCATTCCTTTTTGTGAATATGTTCTTAATGCTCGTTTCATCCGCTTATTTCAATAGTTACCGGGTTTCCAATAAATATTTTATTTGAAAATCTTAGATCCACATAATTGCAGTTTTTAAATAATTCGTCCTGATTTTTTATTCCATTCCAAATGCACGATAGTTCCAATATCTTTTCACCTTCAGCGTTTCTTCCCAAGATTACAGGGAAACTTACATCCGAGAATTTTACTATCACTTCCCCACCGCCCCGTAAATTAATTTCAGCAAGATCTTTGTACATATCATCCCCTACGAACTTAACCGCATCAATTATCTTGAACGCACAAATTATTTGGGGATTCTTAGCATTATGATTATTAATTTCCTCTTCGCTTAATGTGGCATTAATAATTACCGGAAGATTTGAAATATCAGAGTTTTTATTCATTGGAATAAGATCAAACTTAGAAGTAATTAAATACGGTCCACCAGGTATCAGCAACACTGCAACAATTTCTTTTTCGTAAACTTTAATATTTACTGTTCCCTCACCATCTTTATATACTTCTGTATACGATATATATGCATCTTTTTCAATTCTGGATTTGATCTCGGAAAGAGATAGATTGGAAAAATTTTTTATATCATCAAGATCCGAATTTAAAAGGTAATCTTGCTCCGATAAAATATTGTTACCTACAATTTTAATTTTTGTGTGTTCATCACTTTTGGAATTATTCGCGGATAGGGTTAAAAATGTGATACCACAAAAAATAGAAGTAAATAATATTACACCAACAAATGTTCCTAATTTTTCTCTCATTTTGATCTTTCATTCAAAAGTTCAACAAACTTCTCACCATACTTCCAGATATCACCGGCACCCATTGTAATAACAATATCGTTATCTTTTACAGTCTTTAGAATAAAATTCGGTACATCATTTAAATCTGGAACATAATGAACATTCTTATGTCCAAATTTTTGAGTTATATCAGATATAAGATTACCATGAATCCCATTCATCTGTTCTTCTCTAGCCGGATAAACATCTGTACATATAAATACATCACTATTTAAAAATGATTTTCCAAACTCCTGATAAAAATCTCTAGTTCTAGAATAAAGATGTGGTTGAAAAACAACGACCAACCGTCTATCCCAACCTGCTCTTATTCCTGCAAGTGTAACCGTAGTTTCTGTAGGATGATGTGCGTAATCATCAACAACTAAAATTTCCTTATCATATTTTATTTCAAACCTTCTGTAAACACCAGAGAACTTTGCTAATGCTTTTTTAATGGTAGAAAATTCGATACCCAACTCTTTTGCAATAGTTATAGCCACAAGAGAGTTTTTTACATTATACAATCCCGGAACATTTAATTTAATCTTTCCAAGCACTTCACCTTTGTACTTTACTGTATATGAGCTTGAAATCTTATTATGCGTTATGTCCACGGCTCTTATATCTGCTTGTGCATTAACTCCGTAGGTTAGAATTTTTTTATTTATCTGAGGAATAATATCCAGTAATGCAGGCTCATCTGAACAAAGCACAACAAATCCGTAGAACGGTACTTTATTTGCGAACTCTATAAATGCAGATTTTATGTCATCAAGATCTTTGTAAGTATCAAGATGTTCACTTTCTAAGGTTGTTAATGCAGCAATTACCGGCGTAAGTTTTAAAAAGGTTCTGTCAAATTCATCGGCTTCAACAACTATAAATTCACCATTTCCCAGACGCGCATTGGTTCCACCCAGACCGCTAAGTTTACCTCCCACAATTATGGTTGGATCAATACCTCCTTCAGTTAATGTTAAACCTACCATACTTGTAGTAGTTGTTTTACCGTGAGTACCGGCAATTCCTATTCCGTACTTCATTCTCATTGTTTCAGCAAGCATTTCCGACCGTTTTATTATTGGAATATTTTTTTCAATTGCTGAAGTAACTTCGGGGTTATCTGTTGTAACAGCAGAAGAATAAACAAGTACATCGGCATCTTTAAGGTTTTCGGATGAGTGCCCTTCATAAATTTTTGCTCCAAGTTTTTTTAACCTGTCTGTTACTTCAGTAAGTGATCTGTCAGAGCCAGAAACTTCGAAGCCCTGGTTAAGTAGAATCTCTGCAATACCGCTCATACCAATTCCGCCAATTCCAACAAAATGTACCTTCTTAATATTGCTAAACATCACTTACTTTCAACAGTGGTTTTTAATTCATTAATTTTATTATACAGTTCATCTTCATTTTCATAATCCGAAATTCGGAACATGAAGGGTCTTATTCTGTTATTAATTTTTATTCTAACGGTCCTGAACCTTTTCGATCCTGTAGATCTATACTGCCTGAAAAATTTTACAAACGATATTTGCTTTAACCCAAAGCGGCGCACTTTAAACCGGCTGATAAAAGCAATACTATTCTCAGTTATTTCTATATGTTTGTTTAGTAAAAGATTATATAGCACTATAATTATTGAAACTATTACTATCAAGGCTAGGAAGTAGAGTATTGGATCATCAGTAACAAGAGTAAATGAATCAACTACAAAATTTCCCTTAATTATCAGGTACAATACAAATACGATAAAATATATTATTGTGGACTGATAGTAGAACGACATATTGTATTTGAATGTATTATTACTATTTGAATTTTCCGTAGTCACGTAGATTCCATATAGTTAACTGCATTTCTTGCGATTATTTCAGCTGCTTCAGGTTTCGCTAAAGCGGAAGCATTCTTAATTAAACCTGCAAGTTTCTCATCAGAGGTAATAGTTTCATTTACGATATTTACCATCATCTCATTTAATTTATTATCCTCCATTAAAACCACCGCATTTTTATCAGCCAATGATTTAGCATTATAATACTGATGATTCTCTGCTACGTTTGGAGAAGGTACAAGAACAGATGGAATACCAAGTGCCAAAATTTCAGCTATGGTTGTAGCCCCCGCCCGAGCCAGTAAAAGATCACAAGCTGAATAGGCAGCATTCATATCTTCAATAAATTTGTACACTTTTATTTTTTCTGAATTCATATCCCGATATTGATTAAAATACAATTCCCCGGTTTGCCATATTATTTGTATTCCTATGTTTTCCAATCCTGTAATATTTTTGGCTGTTGCATCGTTAATAGATTTTGCACCTAAACTACCACCAAGGATTAATAGTGTTTTAACTGGTGGTTTTAGTCCGAATGTTTCCAGTGCTTTATCTTTATTTTCTGTTCCTAAGTTTCTTCTCACGGGATTACCCGTTAGTCGGGATATACTTTTTCTTTTCAAATATTTTTTAGTGTCTTCAAATGAAATATGGACCTCATCTGCAAACCGTTCTAATAACCTGGTTGTTATTCCCGGGAAACTATTTTGTTCAAGCAATATCACTTTTGCACCCATAATAGAGGCACCAAAGATTGCAGGACCTGAGACATACCCACCTGAACCAATAGCAACACTCGGTTTAAATCTCATATTTATTATTAACGATTGAACAACAGAAACAAACAATTTTAATGGGAAAAGAAAATTCTCCAGGCGGAACTGCCGTGAAAAACCCTTAATCCAAATAGATTTAAATTTGTAACCCAATTTGGGCACAACTTTTCCTTCAATCTTTGAACTGGTTCCAACAAACAATATTTCTGCTTCTGGTTTCATATCCTTAATCTGTTCCGCAACTGCAATTGCCGGGAATAAATGACCACCTGTACCCCCACCGGCAAACAAAATCCGCAACGGTAATCCGGTTGTTGGCAGAAGACCGGTAGTCACGGCAATATTTACAAACGCATTCGTGACTATGGAAATCGTTATTCCAAATGCGAGGAGCTGTCCAAACCTATCTTTTGCTTTTTTGGCTATAAGAATACCCGCAAATAGCAATATCAAATAGCCGAACAAAACAAACACCACACCAATGAATCCCAACTCCTCGCCGAGAATAGCAAAAATAAAATCACCATATGCTTCCGGAAGAAATAAATTGCTTTGCATACTGTTCCCTACTCCTACGCCTATTATCCCGCCACTCCCAAGACTGTATAAAGCTTGTTTTACTTGTAAATTAATGTCACCACCGTTTATAACTGAATTCAAAAATGAAATAATTCTATCTCTTGAATGTGAAAAAATCATTGCAACCACAAAGCCCGCCGCAGCAAAAGCTGATAACGAGTAAAACAAATGTCTAAACTTTATACCACCCACATACATAACCGAGAATGATACCAGAACTAAAAGCATTCCTGTGCTTATGTTTGGTTGTATTATTATAAGTGATGAAATTAGAATTACCCAGATAAACATTGGTAAAAATCCCTGTCTGAAGTTATCCAGCATGTAGTGTTTTTCCTCTATTAAAAATGCTAAATGGATAAGAAGAAGAAGTCTTGCAATATCCGACGGTTGAATTGAGATAATTCCTAGATCTAACCATCTGGAGGCACCTTTTATATTCGGAGCTATGAATAAAGTAATTATCAGGATAAGGGATATTGATATGATAGCGGGTTTACTGATACTTTTATATATCTCATAAGGGATAAAACTTAAGAGTATCATAAAAGTAAATCCGGCACCTACTTTAAACAAATGTGAACTGAACAAATGAAATACACTATCGAATCTTAGAACACTGTACGTGCTGCTTGCACTCATAACGATTATCAAGCCTAATAACATTAATGTAAAGGTGTCAAAAAATATTGTTATTGCTAATTTTTTCATTATAATCTGTTAACTGCCTCTTTAAATATTTTTCCACGATGTTCGTAATTTTCAAACATATCAAAACTGGCACATGCCGGTGATAATAAAACAATATCTCCACTTCGGGCTTCTTTTATTGCAGTTGAGATTACATCATCTAAAGAATTTTTTATTTCAACTTTCACATCGGAATGAAAGAATTTGTAAATGTTTTCTGCTGAAGAACCTATTGCATAAATTTTTTCTACACGTTCAATAACTAATGCTTTAATCTGGTTATAGTTATTTCCTTTGTCCAACCCTCCCATAATCAAAAATATCGGCTCATTAAAACTTTTTAATGCATATAATACTGAATCGACATTAGTTGCCTTAGAATCGTTAATGAATTTAACTCCATTAATCTCTCTAACTAATTCAAGACGATGCTCAACTCCTTGAAATGTTTGCAGTGCATTAATAATATTGTCGTTATCCAGTTCAAATATCTTAGCCGCACAAATAACTGCCATAGCATTTGAAAAATTATGTTCACCTTTGAGTACTATATCCGAAGTGTTACAGCAAAATAATACTTTTCCGTTCTTTTTAAAGTGAACCATATTATCTTTTCTAAAACAACCGTTATCTAAATCTTCATCAAGTGAGTAATAGAATGATTTACTCTTATGTTCTTTTAGATATTTTAAAACTTCTCCGTTATCTTTGTTCAAAATTAAGTAATCACCCTTATCCTGATTGCTATAAATCTTTTGCTTTGAATCTGCGTAATTGTTTATGCTATTTTTATATCTGTTAAGATGATCAGGTGTAATATTCAAAATGATTGCGGTATTCGGTTTGAACTTGTCAATCAGATCTAATTGAAAACTTGAAATCTCAAGCGCAACTATTTCTTCCTCCTTAACATTCAATGCAATGTCTGAGAATGGAACACCAATGTTTCCGGCTACAAAAGTATTCAGACCACTTTGATTAAAGACATGTCCGCATAAACTGGTAGTTGTTGTTTTTCCGTTAGTCCCTGTAATTGCAATAATTTTTCCTTTACAAAAATAATAGGCCAATTCCACTTCACTTATAAGTTTAATTCCCTTTTGTCTTGCTAATACAAGTACCGGAGCTTCA
Organism: Ignavibacteriaceae bacterium; assembly: GCA_037388105.1. Classification (GTDB taxonomy): domain Bacteria; phylum Bacteroidota; class Ignavibacteria; order Ignavibacteriales; family Ignavibacteriaceae; genus BMS3ABIN03. Next base: position 7,860 of record JARRKK010000168.1, read on the forward strand.
TAAGGCACACCCGGACTAACAACCATCAAACTACAATCATAAACTCTGTCCGAATGTCCACCAGTTTCAAATTCAATTCTTTCATTTTTCAACTCTTTAACAAACCCGGTTAATGTATCTTCTTCACATATTTCGCTAACAAAAGGAATACCTCCAAGATTCTTTACCAATTTAGCAGCAGCAACACCGCTTTTAACTGCACCTATAATTGATATTTTTTTATTTTTTATATTCATTATCTGATCTTAAATGAAACCAGGCTGACTATTGCAAGTACTATAGCAATAATGTAAAAACGTACAACAATCTTTGGCTCGGCCCATCCAAGCATTTCAAAGTGATGGTGCACTGGAGCCATTTTAA
>JARRKK010000169.1:0-10259 GCA_037388105.1 Ignavibacteriaceae bacterium
GGAACCCTTATCCCACCTTCATATAACTCTGCTTTATATCCTTTTAAAGGTGAATTATCACCTAATTTTGGATATGGACCAAATTTTCCATCATATAATTTAATTTTAGATTCCTTCTCAGGATACCAACTTTCCTGACCACCGTTATCGCTGATAAATATTGCTATTGTGTTTTCTAATAATTGTTCATCTTCCAGTGTTTGTATAATTCTACCTATAGAAAAGTCCATATGAGCCATTGATGCATCGAACAATTTTCTTGAATCAGCGTCATTTATATTTTTATACGGCTCAATCCACTTATCCTCTTCTTGAAGCGGATAATGTGGGACACTATAGGCAACATAAATAAAGAAAGGGCTAGACTTTTCTCTTACTTTAGTTATATAATTTATGACTTCATTTGTAATTAAATCGGTTGCATGTCCTTTTTCATCGATAAATTCATTACCCCGATACCAGGTTCTATCTCCATTTTTATATCTGTGAGTATATTGATCAATTTGACCATGCAGATAACCATAAGTATAATCAAACCCATAATGGCCCGGACCGCTTTCAAGGCTCAAACCTAAATGCCATTTCCCGGTAAGTGCAGTTTGATAACCAACTTGTTTCAAAGCTTCGGGTAATGTTTTAACATTTGTTGGTAATACCTGTTCGCTTTTCATTGCAATCGGTTCGCCTATTCCAAATCGACTTGCATACTTTCCGGTTAAAAGTGCTGCCCTGCTTGGGGAACAGGTAGGGTAGACATAAAACTGATTCAATTCAACACCGGAATTGGCTAACTTATCAATATTAGGAGTTTTTATTTCAGATCCATGATATCCGACATCATGCCACCCTGCATCATCGGCGACAAACAATACAAAATTTGGTTTGGAACTTATATTATAGTCATTTTCTGTTTGATTACAATTAACAAGGATAAGGAAAGGACTGCCAATTAATAAAAGATGTATACTATAAAATAAATTCTTCCAATGTCCAGACATATGATTTTTAATATTAAATCATGGTTTGGGAGGTGTAATAATATCCCAGTTATCTGTTCTAAAAGTAGATGCCGGCAGACCTTCTTTATTGAATAAATTTGGTTCATCTGTGTTTATAAATGCAAATCTAACAGCCACAGGACTTTTTACTTCATCTGATGATACTAGAATAGTATTATTCTCAATTATAGCATTTGCTGGATGAAAGACTTGATCACTGCCGGCAATAGTAAAATATGTAAGCTCATCTCCTTTACAATAGAGTCCACTTCCTATATAATTAAAACTTATTCTGATTTTGTTACCTTCAACTTTCATTGATTTATAAATTGGTCCGCTATAAACAATATTTTCTTTGCTGTAAGTTTTAGCCAATGCCCAAAGTGATAATCTTTTACCAACATCTTTTTTATCCTTGGGATGTATATCCTGCGGATTGCCAATATCAAGTGTAACTACCATACCAGTGTTTGGAATATCTAATGATTTTCTTTGGGCATCCCGTAAAGCTGCACCGACTAAATCTTGAGAATAATTGTATGGAGCAAGCTGCACAAAATAAAATGGAAACTCTCCTTGTCCCCATTCATCTCGCCAGTCATTGACCATTGTCTCAAATGAATTTCTGTATAGCTGGTGTTCAAAAACATTATTTTCTCCTTGATACCAAATTACGCCTCTTATACTATATGGAATTAAGGGTGCTATCAATCCGTAATAATTTGCACCAGGATCTCTGTAGTTTCTCGGGAGCTCACCGGGAGGTGTATTCTTTATTTTTTCCTTAAATATTTCCAGATAGTATCTTCCTTCAGGTGTTGTTTCTAACACTTCGGGATTTGTCCATGCTTGTACGGTTGATCCTCCCCAGCTAAAATGAAGTAGTCCAACCGGCACATGAAGTTCTCTATACAATTCTCTGCCAAAGTAATACGCAACCGCACTAAATGTGCTTGCTACTTCGGGCTTACATTCGTCCCATTGACCGTAAACATCATTATTCGGCGATCTCGCATTATCTCTTGCTGCATAAAATAATCTGATATCTGGATAATTGGCATTTTGTACCTCTTCATCTGCATTTTCACTTTGATTTAATGCCCATTGCATATTCGATTGTCCGGAACAAACCCAAACTTCGCCAATCATTACATTTGTTAAAGTATCATCATTAATAATTAATGAATAAGGGCCGCCTGCAGAAGGTGTTGTAATCTTTACAAACCAATCTCCATTATAATCTGCTGAGGTTTGATAATTTGTATTGTTCCAACTAGAAGTAATCGAAATATAAGTTCCCGGATCTGCCCACCCCCAAACCGGTGCTTCAAATTTTTGTTGAAGAACCATATTGTCAGAAATGAAAGCAGGCATTTTTATCTGCGCATAATTTGTTATGTTTAATGTTACAAATAAAGTAATCGTTACTTTAATTGTCTTAAAGGAAATTTTCATTTTCTCCAACTCCAATTAGTCTTTATATTCATATTCAGTTTCTCAGAACCGACATAAACCGAAATTATTTTCCAAAAAACTTTTTCGAATTTGTTATCTCATATCGAAATAAATAACTCATTTAAAATGTTTCTTCAGAAATTCGATTATTACTTCCCAATCTTCTTTTACCATTCCATGACCCCCATCATGCATGTAAAAACCAATATCATTAAGAACAGGATTACCCGGGGACGGCATTTTTTCGGTTTCCAAACCTTTTTTATTTAATAGTTCATAAACCGGCTCAGCAGCTTTTGCAGCCAAGTATTCACCATAAGGATCCGACCATTTATCGGTATTTCCGGTTATAAGCAATATTGGTCTTGGTGCTATCAAACTGATTAGCATATGTCCATCGACCGGGAGACTTTTTACATCTTTTCCATACTCTTGATACTTAGGTGCAAACCAGTAATGATACCGGGTTGGTGACGAAATATGAGCGATCGTTTCTCCATAATTACGTCTGCTTAACGTCGCACCGCTTTCTCCCGAACATACTGCAATAACAGATGCAATCCGTTCATCCAACGCTCCTGCCCATAAAACAGTTTTGCCAAGTCTTGAAACTCCCATTATAACTGTACTGGTTGCATCTATATTATTATCAGTTTCAAAGTAATCCAATATTCTGCTCAATCCCCAACCCCAAACGGCAATTGATCCCCACGCATCTGATTTATCTAAAGTCTCATCCCCATTTTCTTCAAACAAACTTCTAACACCATATTTATATCCATCGACAAAATCAGGTTCAATATCTCCATAATAAACAATCGCAAATCCAAATCCACTTTCTAATACTGGTTTCACATTTAATTTTCCGAATCTACTATTTCTTCCAGCGGATATTCTTTGTTTTTCTCTATTCCAAATAAATCCTTCCTTAATTTGCGGATCGTCAATAACCTGTGAGTTTGCTCCAAAGGAAATGTATAATAAAACTGGGACTGGTTTAATTACATTCTTTGGTATGTAGTAAACTAAATTTATCTTTTTCTCAGTTTGATTTCCAAATAAATTCAATGTTACCTGTGTACGTTCAGCAGTATTATCAAATGCTGAACCTTCACTTTCAAAGAGGTCATAGTTAATTTCAATCTTCTCTTTGGGTGTAACACCAAACTGATTCTGCTCAAATAAATTAACTATTTCTTTTCGGCGCTTATTAAACCACAATTCGGAATTTTCAACAATTTGTCCATCCACGCACTTTAGTGGATCAGGAAGCGTATAATTACCGACTTTTGCTTCGGTGTAGTTTGCCGGGATTCCGGCAACAGTATCGCTTGGAGAATCAATTATTTGTCCTGACGAAATTGAATAGCCGGATACAATTACTATAAAGACGGCAATAAATAAATAGTTTCGCTTATTAATTTTTTTATATAAGATATGGTTAGTAAGAATTTCTAATTGTTTTAATTGTTACTTGTCCAATAAGTCCGGATTCTTCTAAAGCCGGTTGTGGACCGAAGAAATAAATTGCGTCTTTTCTTTCATTAAGAATTTTTTGTTTTTCATCTAACATGGAGTCTCCGATTATTCTGTTTGTCCACTGATTTGTAATTTCAATATCGAGAAAGTTCTCTCCAGTTCTAAGTACATCCGTAACATCAAAGGTATATGGAGGTTTCCAACATATACCCAGTGAAGATTCATTAACATATACATTTGCAATATCTCCGACTTTTCCTAGATCAAGGATTATTCTATTTCCATCTTGAATATAGGTGCCAGGGATGGTAAATGTTTTGGTGTAAGAAGCGGTGCCGGAAAAATATTTTATTCGGCTATCGGAATATGTCGTCCACGATTGTAATTTATTAAGTTTAATGCTATCAGGAGCGCCTAAATTTTTAGGAAATCCAACATTCCAGGGTCCATTTAATGTATCCAGAATTGTAACTATTTCGATTGGAACAGTTGATTCTATTTTATTGTTATTGGTTTGGAATACTACAAATGCAGAACCAAACTCAGGAAGACTTAGATTTATAATAGTAAAATTATCATCCTCAATAAATTCAACCGATTTACGTTTGCCACTGTCAGAGAACCAGAGTTCAGGCACTTTGCCGCTTATTCGAAATCTAATTTCTAAAGATGAATCCAATGTAACTCCATATCTATAGGTTTACTGAATTCCAAATCTTTGGGAATATTTAAAAATGAGAGCACCTTCTTAATTGTCCAACCCCAAAAAACATTGCCATTCCCATACGATATATGATTTCGGCTTTTACCATCAAGATCACTCCATACATTGTCAGCAATTTCTTTAACTTTCAAATCAACTTCAGGATATCCAGATAACCCCGGAGATTTAATTGGTTTTGGACCAATAATAGTGGCACCTTTTTTAACCAACAATTCTATTTTTTTAATTACAGGCAATGTCATTTTTTGAATTTCGGGAAGAACTAAAATTCGGTACTTCATACCATCAGGTAAAATCAAATTTCCTTTTTTATCTACCGATAATCTGTTGAGTAAAACATCTGTATTTATATAGTCATAATCATATCCTGCAGGCGGTTTTGGAATTACTTCATCACCCCAGATAGGAGGTGAAGAAGGAGCTCCCTCGTTTAGTAAATATGCAATATCTGCTACGAAAATTCCCTGTTGAAGCATATATGATGTTCTTGACAAATAATCCATAAATGGTTTCGCTTCTTCTGCCCAGGTAATATTTCGATTAAGATGCGTACCAACCATTGTATTTCCGGGTTTATCGTCCAATGGTTGATGAGCAGAAGTATGAAAAACTAACCTATTTATTCCTTGACAAAACCAGTAATCTGCAATTTTCTTAAGGGTAAAGGGAGATTCAAATCCTCCACCTGTAAAAGCCTCTGCTGCAGCAATATTTTTTCCGTAAACATGAGCTGCAGATACCGCACCTCTAATATCTTCAAAATACATTTGTTTTGGATGAAGGGGTTTAACCCAAAATTCGCCCATTGGTATTTCCATAAATTTTTTACAAAGCAAAGCATCTTCAAGAATTTCCAGGGAAACTCCGGAAGCCTCACCATATGTTCCGATTCCTTCTTTTCTCAAAAATTTTGAAATTACTCCATAGTGGTTTTCTGCAAACATATCTGCCAATGTTTTTCTAAAATCCCACAAAAATCTATCACTTACCTCAGGACTAACTATAACTCTACCAACTAAGGCTGGCAAATAAGGAGTAGGATCATAACCCCTCCTTTCTTGAAATTCCTCAATCATATTGTCAGTCCAATTTTGCATGCCTGCTTCCCAACTGTCCATCATTACATAGCTTAAACTTTCTCCGTATAATGATCCAAGTTTTAATTTAATTGGTGTAAGGTATTCTTTAATATATTCTTCCGTATATATTTTACTAAGTTTGTCAACTTCATAACCCACTCCAGGAGTGACTGCCGGACGATTCTTCGCTCCAGTGAGAGAGTAACCGAGTCTTAGTATTTCCCATTTCCCTTCCGGAATTTCCCAGGTTAAATTTCCTTTATTGTCCAACTTAGATGTAAGATTGATTAAATCTTTATTCTGTATAGCGTGGTTTCTTGATAATTCCTGAGTTTGTACTGATTCATATTCAAACAAATGCCTGAATCCTGCTTTCTCTTCCCATCTATGAGTTCTTGCTTGAGAATGAAGAACGGCTTCCCTCAAAACATATTCATCTGCTTTTCTATTGGTACCCTGGGCCATTGTTTCTGCAGGGTTCAATGGTTCTCCGGTAAATTCAATTCTGAAATATTTTGCAGAAATTTCCGGTATTGAAAAAGTTCTTACCCAGCCTTGGCGATAGAGTTGTGCACCGGGAAAGTTAATCAGGGTATTAAAGTTTTTACCATCGTTACTGGCTAATAATCTTCCAACCGGAATACCATTTCCACCGCTAATGATAAAGGCCTGTGTTTTAAAAGGTTTCTCGAACTCATATTGTATCCAGGCAATATCTAAAATAGTATCCGCTTTAACAGTAACAGAAGAATTATACTTGCCATCAAAAAGTATTTTTTCATCTATCCTCCCGCCGGAAGTTTCAACTTTTGGTTTTAATGATGCCATCTCAACTGCTGACTCTGGAATCTTATAAGCAAACACTGCAACATCTTTGTAAAATGTCGGATCAGGATCTTGTTTATTTTCTCTCCTGTTTCCATAATCTTGAAATGGACTATTGATAATGGGCGGATGCGGCAATTTCCCATTAAATATATGAGCACCATTTACTAAAGTATCGCTCCAAACTAATTTCTTCATTGCTTGTTCAGGTTTAACCCAGGGTCCTCCAGTAATACTCCAGCCCGGAGAACTAAAGATCGCCATTTCTAAACCAAGTCTTTCAGCTTCTTCTGCAGCATATTTTAGTGCATCATACCATTCATCCGTCCCAAATCTAATCTTATCATCAACTGATTGTCCGCCCCCAAAATTAACATCGGCTAATTGAAATCCTGCAATCCCAACTCTTTTCATCCATTCTAAATCCTTTTTTATTCCATCAAGTGTTACATTTCCTTTTGTCCAATGCCACCAGGTTCTGGGTTTTGCGGATTCAGGGGGATTCTGAAAACCTAAATAGAGAGAGTCAACTTTGTCAGAGCAATAAATTTTGTTTGTAAACAACTGTAAAACACAGATCAAAACCAATACTGATATATGTTTTACAATAAACAAAATGAGTTAAATTAGTTTTGAGTAAACTGATTTGTATAATTTACTTCTCTGCAATGCTCTTTATCCAACTTGCACATAAATCTTTCCATTGGTCCAATCTTTCTCTTCCAATTGCTAATCCAAATCCATGACCACCTTCCTGGAAAATATGTAATTCACATGCTACATCATTCTTTCTTAAGTTATTATAAAACATTATACTGTTTTCCGCCGGAACAGCATTATCATCGTTGGCATGAAGAATAAAAGTTGGGGGTGTGTGTTTTGTGGTGTGTAATTCATTTGAATAATAATTAATAAGATTTGTGTCAGCATTTGTACCAAGTAAATTATCTCTGGAACCCGAATGAAGGTACGGTTCCTTAAAAGTAATTACCGGATAAATAAGTAACATAAAATCTGGTCGACAATTTATTGAATCAATTTTATCAGCAACAAAAAAATTGTCTTTATAATGGGTGCCTAAAGTAGAAGCTACATGTCCTCCTGCGGAAAACCCCATTATTCCAACTTTATCAGGATCAATTCCCCATTCCTTAGCATGAAATCTTATCAGCCTGATGGCTCTTTGGGCATCTAAAAACGGTGAGAGTCTTCCTTCAATATTATTTTCAGTCTTGGGCAATCTATATTTCAATACAATTCCAGCAATACCTTCTGTGTTTAACATTTTTGCTATATCCGTTCCTTCTTTATCATAAACAACATATCCATAACCACCTCCGGGACATATCAGAACAGCTTCTCCAGTCACCATACCTTTAGATGATAAAAAAATCTCAATAGTAGGATTGCTTACCCCTTTTATTCGAATAGCATTAGTTGTATCAATAATTTCATTGACTTTAACATCATTTTGATTTGGAATATTTTTCTCCCAAAGAGGTAATATATAATTTTGTGCAAATATGTTGGATAAATAAAAACAGAAGGATAAAATTGTAAATAAATACCTCTTCATTAACCTTCTTTCCTATCCATATTTTCAATATGAAAAACCTCTTTCAAGTCTTTTGATACCGGACTATTATCTGGATTAACTTCCATTAGTGGAGCCATGTAAACCCACCATTTTTTGCATACATCTGTATTTGCAATTTCTTTCCATTTTTTCAGATCTTCAATTTCTGCATATCCAAATAAATCATTTGTCTCTTTATCTAAGAAAATAGAATAACTTAATACCCCATGACTTATTAAAACTTCTTTTAATTCTAACCAAATTGGATTGTGTCTTTTTTTGTATTCCTCAACATTCCCCTCAAATAATTTCATTTTAAAAGCAATTCTCATTTTCTATTCTCTTCGCTTCGTTCGAGAATAACAATTCCAGTTTTAAGTATCATAATTTATTTTAATAACAGCATTTGTTTAACAATTGAATTTCCATTCAATTGATACCTGTAAAAATATACTCCACTCGAAAGTTTGCTTCCATCAAATCGTACTTCGTAAGTTCCACCATTTTTTATCTCATTTACAAGTGTTTTAATTTTCCGCCCTACTGAATCATAAACTGTTATTTCCACATTTCCGGAATTAGGGACTTCATAAATAATATTTGTTGTTGGATTAAAAGGATTTGGATAATTATACAATAATGACATTTTCTCCGGTATGCTTCCTGCGTTATTCAGAACATCTGTTGGATAGCTAACTTCAATTGCACCAAGTTCCGGCGCATCGCCTAAGTATGCGAATCCAATATCCGTTCCAGCATCAATTATATTACTTCCTTGTGCAGGCCGCATAAAATCAATATCCGGTAAACTGCCATCTTCCTTTCGCGGTAATGTTAGCAAATCGATATCAAGGCTTTTAAAATCAGCATCTGAAAGAGATAAGTTTAACTCCCAAGAATTAGTTACCAGTGTATTTTTGCTTGTATCTATATTGGCGAAATCTTTATATCCAATCACAGTAGTGTAACTCAGATTATTTATTAGTACATGATCATACCCATCTCCATCAATATTATCCGGGTCCTCCCTGGTTGGACGATTTAACATATTGAAATTAGTTGGGTTTTGATAAGCAGAGTTGTTATACCAGTAATTGCCCGTCAAATGATGATTTGAATAGAATCCATTCGCTTTGTTTCGGGCTGCAATACAGAACTGGATTGTATTTTTGGGTATTACCACAGGGATTTGATTATCAGTATCGTGAGCGTAACCACCTGCTTTGAATCCATTGCCATCACCTAAACTTTGAAAACTAGTTGAATAGCCGTTATAAAAAGCCCAGCAACTATCAAATACAACGGCCTCATCCGCTCTGATAATATCAAAACCATCGTCACTATTAAACCAGGCACGACACCCTCTAAAAAAATTACCTGTGCTACCTGGATCCGGGTGACAACCGAAGCCATCGTTATTACTACCTGTTCCATCTTCAGAAACATAGTCCCAGTTTTTATAAGAATCGCAATTCAAAAACAAATTACCGCCTCCCCTATAGTGCCTTAACCCTGTTCCCACATTATCATGCATGCTAATTTCTTCGTAAATATTGTTATTTCCCCTGCTATAGATACAATATGACTCGGTGTGTGTTGTTATAGTGGTCTGCATACCTGTCATTTCCAATCCTTTAATATGGATATAACTACCTATCACATATATACCTACAACTCTTTGGTTTGCCGGTTTTACAGCGGAGAAATCAAAATGGGGTGTTTCTCCTGGGTATGCCCAGTAATTAATTGTATTACCCTCGGTTCCGCTCTTATCTAAATAACTTATACAGGCAAACAAATTTGATACTACATTTGAAATTTGGTCCTCACGAATCTGATATATTCCCCCTCTAATAAAAACAGTGTCGCCTGCACTTGCCAATTCTTGTGCTTTTTGAATTGATTCAAGAGGTTGATCAATTGTTCCAGGATATGAATCGTTTCCATCAGGCGCAACATAAATTTGCGAAAAAATAGTTGTGTTAAAAATTATGAAAGTAACTATTATGTAAATTGTATTGCTTTTCATTGGGTTGCTTATTTAGTTAAAAGAAGGTTTTATTAATGATCTGCTTTGTAAAATTGAATATTTGCCTTTACTAAACTGAGTTTGATTTTCAGGC
>JARRKK010000170.1:0-6232 GCA_037388105.1 Ignavibacteriaceae bacterium
GTCATATTATTGCAACGAAAAGTTGATATAAATAAAATAATAACTATGAATAATCTATAAACCCATTCTTGCCCTAAGATAATAGGTTGTTCTTTCAGGAGAAATACCTACCGTCAGTGATGTGTTAAATGAACGTTTTACTAAAGATAACCAAACACCACCTCCAAACGCAGGATGCCACTTTGTAGAAATATCTCCATCAACAAAGACTCTTCCAGTTGCACCAAAAATATGTATGCCGAATTCTCCCGGTAAATATATACTAAATTTTGTAGAAGGAGACGTAACTCTGCTTGAGCAGATAAGGAGGCATCTCCAGAGAATCTTTCCCTAGAATAGCCACGCAGATCATTCTTACCACCACGAAAAGCTGAAAACTGAAATGGATATTTTGAACCCAAAACCGCATCTCCACTTGTTCTTATTGCCAAAGTATAATTCGTTAAAACTCTTCCACTGAAATAACCTCTTAAATCAAATCCTCCTGTTGAAAAGAACTCTTCATTATCTAGAATAGCAGGATAGATTGCAGCATATAAACCCACCAAGAACCCGTTTTTAGTGTTCCGAATTACATCACGGTTGTCTATTTCAAAAGAAGTATTTAGCTTAAATACTTTTAAATGACCTAATCCATAACCGGGATTATGGAAGTTATCCAATAATATTTGGTTAGTCATGCTTGTATTATAAGCGTTGTATGATAGAGCAAATCTAGTTGTGTTATAATTAAAGAAGTGGAAATCTACAGAGGGTTCAAAATAAAACAGATTTTGTTTCACATCGTAATAACCATTATTCTCTAAATCTTCACTGTAAGGAGTTTCATTTCCAAATCCATAAAACTTTACTAAATGCAGCTGTGTAAAACTGGTCTCAATGTTTGTTTCTGCTCCTCTAATCCACGATTTCGATATGAGCTTATAAAATAAGTTCACGCTATTAAGTTTAATAGAATATGATGCTGTGAATGTCATCCAATATTCGAATGGATCCATTAAGAAATCGTAAATTATATATGTGGGTCCGCCACCTATTGTTAATCCATCATCCGAACTTAAACTGAATACTGGATTAAGTTCAATTTCGTGTGAGCGGTTTTTGAAACTTGGCTCATACTTTTCAATTTCATTCTTTGGTTCGGGAATTTTAATATTATCGATTATTGTTCCCGGACCAGTAATAAAATCTGATTTTCTACCACTATCATAAAATATTGTTGCATTCTCTGAAAAATGAATTGGAGTGATGCTTAAAAAATATCCATCTACTTTTGAGTTATCCACAAATTCATCTTTCCCATTTCCTCCGATTACCCTGATTAAAGGACTAGTATCTACTTCTCCTATAATTAATGCTTTATCATCTCCGTCCAACATATGAACTCTAATTTCTGATGTTAACTCATTATTAAATATTTTCTTATAGATAGGAGCATCTTTTTTGTCACCCGTTTTTTTATCTCTTCGATAATAGGAAACCCCTGTTTCAAAATCACTTATCCTATTAACTTCTATATAATCATCCTTGTCGCTGCAATATATGTCGACAACATCATTAATTAAATTGTAATAATCATCGGAGAAACTAAAAAGCAAATCGCGACGAGATATTAAATTAAATAAAAGCTCATCACTAACAATATCCTGAACTTCTTTTGGAAGTTGATTAACTGCATCTTCGATTACCTCATCTGTTAATCTGCTTTGGACGAATGCAGTAACCGAATCCCATTCAGTTTTAGTGAGTTCTGAAAGATAACGGCGATCAAGCATTCTTCCACTCCAGGTCAAATTCCTTGCCTTGGGGAACTCAGCATCAAAAGTATTTAGCTGTAGAACAAACATCTCAGCAAGTGAAGGAAAAACTCCATCGTATTTGGGAAATGCTTGGTCACGATCCCGTGGGATGGGATACCAAAGTTTTTTATCCTCATCCTTATACCTTGCCCATCGCCATTGATCAGTATGCCTGTCCCAGTCCCCGACATAATTATCAAGCAACCTGGCTTTAAAGTATTCTTTTGCATCAACTTTGTCATCACGTTTCTGCTCAAGTCGATTAAAAAGTTTGTACGTACCCACTATTTTATCAGAACCCCCAAAACTAGGTTCACCGCCCTGACCTTCATCGGGATTTATTTCTATCATTCCAAGAAATCCACCGAATTCATTCTGGAATTCACCGAGCCTGTCATCATCAGGAAGCACGCATAAATACGGAATTGCCTGAAGTACATCAACAGCATTTAACAATGGTACAACTATAAGTGCACCAAATGGATTCGAAGCACTTATCTGGTCCTGGAGCAGATCTGCAACAAGTGATTCCTGCAAATCTGCATCCAGCACTTTTGTGGGATCTTTACTCATCGAACGGAATTTCCAAACATTACCGTCTTTACCCTGGAAACGGAGCGACTTTGTCTGTAATCCACCTCCGACTTTAATTGGAGTCAGTCCACCAGCAAATGTGGAGAGATCCAGAATCGGAACAGTGATTGGAGTTGTCCACAAATCCCTCCAATGTTTTCCGAACCAGAAATCATGAAACCATCCTGCTTTATATTGCTCACCAGGAATTATTGTAATAAATTGTTTTTCGGAGATATCCTGTGAAAATATATTAGCAGCAATAAATAATATTATTAATATTGTGTTAAATATTTTATACATTCGAGTATTAAATTAATCCTAATGATATTTTAAGATTCGATTTACATACTACTAATTTCAGTGAGCCAAAAGATATGTTCTTTTAAGGTAAAATACCTTCCATGTGTTTCGTAGGTTAGAAATTGATGGGGAGTAGTTATTATGCAAAATTTATTTTTGAAAAGGTACAATTGTAATTTTTCCTTTTTTACCTTTACCCTCATCTGATAGAATAAGTGACTGATCAGAAACAAATGTTATTCCTTCAGGCTGCTTATGATCTTTTGAATCAAGCTTTATAGCATTTAACAATCTCCCATCCTTAGTCAACTCTATTATTGATTCATTAATTGCTGAGAGTATAAAAAAATTTCCATTATCAGGATGTACTTCGATTCCCGTTGGAGAAAAATCCTTTATGTTATAATTAATTTTTAGTGAATCCAGGTTTATTAAAAATCTTGGCATGCTGTCCAACTTATATTTATTCAAATCAAAAGAATAAACAGCTTTATATCCCTTTAAGTTTTTTCCCGCACTAAATTTACAGGCAAGCAAAAGTGAATTTGTTTTTTCATCGTAGCACAATCCTTCAATATTATTTTCTGCTGATAATCCTGTTATATATTTTTGATATTCTGCATTTCTATTGTTTTCAACTTCTTTAAATCCATATAGAATGCCATCGCTCGTAGTAAGGAAAATTGAATCACCAACAACTGCAATTCCTTCAAAATCCTTTTTTAACTTTTCATTACCAACATTGAAATGTTTAATTATTTCACCAGTCTCAATACTAACTTTAAATACTATACCCTCCTCGTCATTATGAGTAAAAACAAATTTTTCTCCGGCATATGCAAGACCTGATATTTCGCTAAGTTCCTTAGCTAGTTTTAATTGTTTTACCTCACGACTGTTTACATCGTAGCCCGATAAAGAACCTGAGGGACCATAATGACAATACATTATAGTGCCTGAAAAAATTAGTAATGTATAACGAACTAATACTAATATCTTGTCTGTTATTTTACCCGTAAATTTTACTGTCAAGACATTTAACCTATACTTGATTATACTTCGAAAATTTTCACCAATTTTTCAGATTTCTTAATAGGAATTAACCCTCGCTTGGCAATTACTTCCTAATGTAAATAATCTGAAATATGTATGCAATTTATTTAAAGATGCACCTTAAGGAAAACTTTTTCATTATATGTTAATATACTAATGCCAAAATTGAATGGTATTTACAGATAAAGTCACGCAAAATAAAATATCAACTCAATCTCAGTTGATAAATTTGAAATTGATGTAAATCGATCCTGGTGAAGTACTTGAAATGTATGCTAATTCTGTAATTGGAAAATCAACGCAAAATATATTTTCCACAAAATACTTGAAGCTATTCTCCCAGCGCTATATGAAAACCCCCTAACCAATATAAACAATGATTAATTCCACGTTCGAAAATGAGCTTCTTAATTTATTGGTTGAAAATTCAATCTGTAATTAATTGATTCTTAATTGAATTAATTTTATTTGTGTTAGGAATAAATATAAAATACTAGTTGGTTAGTATTAGAATTTAATCTTCCGGTAATCTCATACGTTTTAGAAGTTTAACATAACGCTGATCGTGATGAATATCTTTCCAATATTTGCATTTAATAAAGTTTAGTCCACCCAATCTTTTATCGCAGGCAGTATTAAGTAGTTCAAACCCTTTATCAAAATCCTCCAAGCCAGTATAAATAATTGCCTTTTCAACATCCATTGGTAATTCAACAGTATCCATTTTTTCAAGTTCTTTTAAACACTCTTCCGCCTTATCCTTTTCATTATTTTTTGCGTAAAGATAGCCTAGCCCAGAAAGTGATTTATGTCTAAATCCCGGAAAGTTCACAACCTTTGAATAAGTTTGAATTGCTTTATCGAGCTGTCCCATTTTGTAATATAACCACCCCTGTCCGCTCCATGATTCGTGAAATTCAGGATCAATTTCAGAGGTTGTTATATATTGCTCCAGTGATTCATTAAGCATATTAACATTGTAGTAATTAAATGCTAACATAGCACTTATGGGAGCATTTAGCGGATCAAGTTGATATGCCAACTCAGCTTCTTTAAGCGCTTTTTTATTATATCCAAGGGTTGACAATAACATTGCATAATATTGATGTGCCATTGCCGAATTTGAGTTTAGATCAAGTGCTTTAATAAACCTTTTTTCCGATTCCTCCCATGCCCATTCTCCAAAGTAATAAACCATTGCTAACGATATGTGTGCTTCAGGTATGGAATCATCAAGCTCTAAGGCCTTTATCGCATATTTCTTTCCGTTTGGATAAGCAATTGTTGGGGAAAGGATTCCCACGGCACCAAGAAAAATATTACACGCTGATAAACCTGTGTATGGTAATGCAAATGCAGGTTCCAGTTGTATTGCTTGGTGATAAATATTAATCGCCTTCTGAACACTATCCGGTGTCCATTTATTCCAAAAGAACATCCCTTTTAAATAAAGGTTATACGCATCTATATTTTCGGTGGGCGCTTTTACAGTTTGTTCAATCGGTTTACTAATTATAAACGATTTGGTCAAATTATCTTTTATTGAACTTGCGATTTCATCCTGGACTAAAAAGATATCCTCCAAACTTTTATCGTATGTTTCAGACCACTTATGATAACCATTTTCTGTGTTTATAAGCTGAGCAGTAACACGAACCTTATTCCCTGCTTTCCTTACACTTCCCTCTAATACAGTTTTAACACCAAGCTGTTTTCCTATTTCCCTTATGTCTGCATTTTTCCCTTTGAATGCGAAGGATGATGTTCTTGATGTTACCATCAACCCATCCACCTTAGCTAAAGTGTTAAGTATTTCTTCAGTCATTCCGTCACTAAAGTATTCATTGTCGGGATCGGTACTCATATTTACAAATGGAAGAACTGCAATAGAATAATCAGTGATAGATATTTTGCCATTTATCTGCTGTGCTGTTGGCACAATGATTCCCTTCCTCATTAATTTTTTGTGAGATCAGTACACTCCCTAATACTGCGATATTCTCAATTCTAGAAGCAATATTTACACCATCACCGTATACACCTTCATCATCGTAAACAACATCACCAGAATGGATACCTATACGAAGAGGAACCTTTGGATCTTTCTGTAACTGCTTTTGTATTTTAGCTCCGCATAAAGCAGCTTCAATTGCACTTCCAAAAATCGCAAGTGTTCCATCACCATAATATTGAAGAATTCGTCCATTATGTTCTGAAATAAGATTCTGCAATACATCACGATGTTTGTTTCTTAACAGTCTGGCTCGTTTTTCATCTTCCTGCATCAAAGCAGTGTAACCCACCATATCAGTGAACATGATGGCTGCAAGCATTCTAATTTCTTTACCCATTACAGAATACTTCTTTTAGATATTTTAATAAAAATAATATTTCATAATAAACGATTAATATCCCTTCAATTCAATTTATTCTTAATACAAAATATTGTTAAGATGTACACAATTGTAATTTACAGAATTAACAATATTTTTCTTGAAGCTGAA
>JARRKK010000171.1:0-5658 GCA_037388105.1 Ignavibacteriaceae bacterium
AGAGAAGGAAAAGCAAATATGAGGATCAATAGCATAAAATTATGGTACAATGAAGAATATAATAAGAGTTTTCATTTTTATTAAAATAACAATCCTTATCTTATTTTTAAGCATCCATTTGGTACACTTAAATCATTAAAACCTATAATCAATCCCAGCCATTAAACTAATAAACGATTGTGTCCCAAGTATTCCATATATTGAAGTAGGGTTATTTGGATCATATATTTGTTCTGGATCATTTATGGTGAATGCATCAGTAAGTACATAATATTTGGAATTAATTTCAAAATACAATTGTTTAGTGACTCTTAAAAAATATCCAAATCCCAAGGCAAGAGATGTTTTGGTACCTGTTTCTGTCCTACCTGGAATAGGACCTCCGGGAAAATTTGCATCGGGAATTACGTTATTTGCAATGCCTGATAATTTAAATTCATAACTATAACCACCGAAATCAATTGAGAAGAATGGTCGATTCTTTCCCCGAGCTAAATAGTATCTTACACCCAGGTAGAGCGGAATGATTCTAAAATGTGAATCAAGTTCAAACATAAAATTTATTCCATCATCTGCTACTTTATTATTTATTGCATCCTGATCAACATTCCAAATGTCATATCCAACAGTAAGTGAAAGAAGAAAATCTTCACTAACACCATAAAATAATTGTGCATTGCCACCATAACCCACTTCATAATATCTGGTAAATTCTCCTACCGGAAAACTTAAACCACCATTTACACCAACGGCAAATTTGCTTTGAGAATAAATTGAGTTAAAAATTAGCAGAGTTAGTAAAACTGTAGAAAATAATTTCATTGCCAAACTCCGGAATAATAATCACTTAAATATTACACACAAGAATATCTTTAATTTCAAACAATTTCAAATTACAGAATTTTAATAGTGAAATATTAGCCTGTGAAGATAGATTTGATCTAAAATTAAAATCATCGAGGAAAGTCAAATAGTGTTAGTCCGATGTATCATCAACTTTGTTACGAACCACACTAATTAGTATGACCAATGGTTTTATATCATTGAATAGATTGATAGCTTCATTGATGTCAAATGGTTTGTATTTGCATTACATTTTAATAGTTCATCTCTAAACCATCCCATGTGTATACCATTTATTGAAGCTAAATTTTTTAACCAGATTAATTGTGTAGCATTAATGAGCTTACCAGTGCTTGATATGATTAATCCATCTGAAACGAATGATTGAGCAACACTGTAATTAACAAATTTAATTGGGTCGTCATTCAGACATTCGTTTTGAAGAAGTGTTTTTATAATTTCCTGACAAAATGTAGAAGAAAATCCTAATTGTACTCCAACGTTATAAATTATATCTTTTTCAATTTGAGAGATATTATTATCTTTTTTGGCCAGGATAAGTAGCCCCCTCAAATAATTACTTTTATCTATTAATGGAATGTTCATCTCGCCCTCAGATTAGAACAAAAAAATAGTTTAGAAGCGCCCCCGCACTTGCAACCGCAATATTTTCAATAAAAAATTTTTACAAAAATTTTACTGAATTGATAGAAGGATTTCTTCATTAAGAACTTTACTGATTGAAATCCTTAACCAGTTCTGTTTTCTAATTTCATCTAACAATAATTCTTCTAATTTAGCTGCATTAAGTTGCAATCGATAAGTAGATGATTTTTTCATATGTACCTCCGGTGAATAAAATTTTCACGATGGAGGTACTAATCCTATGCCAACTTATTTCAATGTGAGTCATGCCCAAATTACCTGTCCTTTAACTTTAAGAAATCGTAGAAAAAATGATAAAAAAGGCATTTGGCAATATTTAAATTTAATTTATTTATGATCCCAGTAGCCAAATTGATACAATTTAAAGTTTGGCATAATTTACAGGATGTATAAATATAAAACATAAATTATCACCATTATATTTTTGAGATTTCTCTTATCGGTGAAATAAGCTCTTAATAATCAGGAAATTATAACCTTGAGGTTTTGCTGAAGAATTGATAATAATTTTTACTTACTACTTAAATCGTTTAATTTTAATATACATTTTACACTTCTTTGAATTATAAGAATGAACGATAGTTTCTATGATGGATTGAAAAATATTATTCAATGGACTCCCCCTGCAAGTTGGATCAGAGTTAATACAATCGATGCTCATTCTGCAGGCGAACCACTTAGAATAATTTTGGATGGAATACCAATATTAAAAGGAGATACAATTCTAGAAAAAAGAAGGTTCATGATGGATAATTTTGACGACCTAAGAAAAGTACTCATGTTTGAGCCTCGAGGACACGCAGATATGTATGGTTGTGTTATAACACCCCCGGTAAGTGAGAATGCAGACTTTGGTGTTATTTTCACACATAACGAAGGATATAGCACAATGTGCGGGCACGGGATAATTGCAGTCACAAAAGTTGTACTTCAAACAGGAATGATTATTAAAAATGAACCAGTTACGGTTATTAAAATTGATACTCCCGCAGGTTTAGTTACTTCATATGCTAATATCAAAAATAATGAAATTGAAAGCATTTATTTTCATAACGTTCCTTCTTATGCATTAGCTCTCAATCAAAATGTAGAAGTGGCGGGCATAGGAACAGTTAACTATGATATAGCATTTGGGGGTGCATTCTATGCATTTGTTGATGCTGATAAACTAGGAATTTCGATGACTGAAAATAACTTCAGACTTTTAATAGAAAAAGGGATGGATATAAAACGAGCTGTGATGAAGAGTTTCAAAATCAAGCACCCCTATGAAAATGATTTAAACTTTCTTTACGGAACCATATTTACCAGTGCTCCTTTGAACAAAAACAATCATAGTAGAAATGTATGCATTTTTGCTGATGGTGAAGTGGATCGCAGTCCAACTGGTACAGGTGTTAGTGCAAGGATGGCGCTTCATTTCGCCAAGGATGAGATAAGTATTGATCAGACCTTGGTAATCGAAAGTATCATTGGAACTATATTTAAAGGAAGAGTCGTTGGCACTACAAAATTTGGTGATTACAACGCTATTATACCCGAAGTGGAAGGAAATGCTTATCTAACAGGAAAACATGAGTTTTTACTTGATCCAAAAGATCCAATCAAAAACGGCTTTATATTAAGATAACTAATGACCAGTAAAGTTTTAGTTATTTCCGGTGAAGATGTTTTGAAATGTTTTCCTATGAGAAAAGCAATAGAAATTATGAGATCAGCATTTTCAGACCTCTCTAATCAAGTAAATTCAATTCCCCAACGTACAATTCTGCAAATGCCGCATCAAAATGCAGACGGTCTGGTAATGCCGATTTATTCTAGTAAGGAAAAAAGATTTTCAATAAAAGTTGCTGCAATCAACCGGGATAACTCATCTAATAATTTACCACTTATTCATTCAATACTGATGTTATTTAATTCAGTTACAGGTAAACCGCTTGCTATTGTTGACGCTAAAACTATTACGGGTATACGAACCGGTGCTGCAACAGGATTGGCAACCGATTTATTAGCAAGACGAGATTCATCTGCTGCTGCCATATTTGGAGCCGGGGTACAAGCCCGATACCAGTTGGAAGCTCTCTGTAATGTAAGAAAAATAAAACATGTTCAATTATTTAATCTCAAACCCGAAAGATCAAAATCATTCATTACAGAAATGGGAAATAGGTTTAATATTAAAATTGAAATTGTTACCAATTTTTCTGAGTTAAAAAAAGCTGATATCATATGTACAGCTACATCATCTAAATCGCCTCTGTTTGAGGACAAAGATATTGTTAAAGGAACTCATATTAATGCTATCGGTTCCTATAAACCGGATGAAAGAGAAATTCCCTCCTTAACAGTAAAGCGAGCTAAAGTTGTTGTTGATTCGATATCAACCTGCTTAAAAGAAGCAGGCGATATAATCATTCCAATTAAAGAAGGCATATTTAAAGAAGAGAACATTTATGCAGAACTTGGGGAAATAATAAATGGCAAATTAAATCCAAGGGAAGATGATAATGAGATAACTTTATTTAAATCTGTTGGGAATGCGGCTCAGGATTTATCGAGTGCAATTTATATATTTACTAAGGCTAAAGTTCTTGGTTTGGGAATTGAAGTTGATTTATAAGAATATTTCTAATTAAAACCATGCTTATAAAGGAAAAAGTTGAGCAAGCTAAAAAAATTCTTGATGAATTTGATGTGGATTGCTGGATAACTTTTGTTAGAGAAAGTCAGATAAATGGTGATCCAACATTGGCATTTTTGATAAATGCAGATGTAACCTGGCATTCTGCTTTTATTCTGTCAAAAGATGGAAAAGCTCATGCTATTGTTGGAAAGTACGATCAGAAAACCGTTGAGGATACGGGAGCTTATAATGAAGTTGTTGGTTTTGTCGAAGGGATAAATGAACCTCTAAAATCCTATCTCAAAAAATTGAATCCTAAAAATATTGCATTGAACTATTCAGAAGGAAGTGAGATTGCCGATGGAATAACCTATGGTATGTATCAAACTCTTTTTCGTCTGCTTAAAGAAATTGGGTTAGAAGACCGAATCATATCAGCGGAACGTATTGTTTCGGCATTAAGAGAACGGAAAACTAAAATAGAAATTGAAAATATAAAAGGTGCGATTAATATAACAGAAGACATTTTTGAAAAAGTATCTGGATACATAACACCGGGCAAAACAGAGAAACAAATTGCTAAGTATATGAAAGCTGAAGTTGAAAAGAGAAATTTAGATTATGCCTGGGATCCTGCTGTATGCCCTGCTGTATTTACCGGGCCCAACACAGCTGGAGCCCATTACTCACCCACCGATAGAAATATTAAGAGAGGTGATGTATTAAATATGGATTTTGGAGTAAAGTTTAATGGATATTGTTCAGATATGCAACGTACTTTCTACATCCTTAATGATGGAGAGGCTGATCTGCCGGGTGATGTTCGTAAAGGATTTGAAACAATTATTGATGCAATCGAGAATTCAAAGCAAGCAATGAAACCGGGAGTAATTGCTAAAGATATTGATGCAATTGCAAGGGATATTGTTGTAAAAAATGGATATGATGAATTTCCACATGGATTAGGTCATCAAGTTGGAAGATTTTCTCACGATGGAACTGCATTGCTTGGTCCACCATGGGAAAAGTATGTCCAGAAGCCTTTTCAGAAATTAGAAGAAGGAATGGTATTTACTATTGAACCCAGACTTGAGGTTGAGAATAGGGGTACGGTTACAATTGAAGAAATGGTCGTAATTACATTCGATGGAGCAGATTGGCTGACTAATCCACAGAAAGAAATTATACTAATAAACTAAAATTCTTTTGGTGTTAGAATGGGAGTAGGCAGAAACATTCTTCTTTGGGGATCAAGAAATGATTGGATGAAGAAAAATGTCCCACAATTTAAATTTGTTAAAAAGGCTGTTAAACGATTTATGCCGGGAGAAACTACTTCTGATGCAATAGCAGCAGCACATGAATTAAAAAATAAGACAATTAAAACAACTTTTACATACCTTGGTGAAAACATAAAAGAGATTTCTGAGGCAGAGAAATCGGCAAATCACTATTTTCAATTAATTGATCGGATTCACAAAGAAGAACTCAATACCGAGATATCTCTAAAACTTACTCAGATAGGT
>JARRKK010000172.1:0-5657 GCA_037388105.1 Ignavibacteriaceae bacterium
AGAAAAGAGGCTAGAGCAAGAGAAAAATATTTAAAGTCAGGTGTGGGAAAAGAGTTCTTAAAAAATAATAAATAATCGCCGAAGTGGTGAAATTGGTAGACACGCCAGACTCAAAATCTGGTCTGGGTTACACCAGGTGCCGGTTCGAGTCCGGCCTTCGGTACAAACAGCAAGTTTGTTTCAATAACTTATTATCCTCTATGCAATACTTTTCAATTTCGAATAGCAACCAACCATAAATTTAAATTGAATATAAAACTATTTCCTATTATTCACATTGTTCTAACAAGCAGCCTGATTGGATTATTTTATAATTATATAAGTCCAAATGGTATTCCGATAATCAAAGCCGAAAGAATAATAAACTTTGTAGAGGATTCGATAATTGTAAAAGATACGGTCGAGGTAAAATTAGAATCGGATAAACAGAATGGTGCATTTGATGAAGCTAAAGCAATAACATTAAAGCAGGCATATTCACTTTTCCAACAGGATGCTTTTTTTATTGATGCACGTGATTATGTAGAATATGAAATTGGACATATCAGAGGCGCTATCACTCTCCCCTATCAAGAATTTGATAAATACAAATCTGTTCTTGAATCTATTTCGAAGGATACACCACTCGTTACTTACTGTGATGGTTCAGAATGCGATTTAAGCATTTTATTAGGGGATAAGCTGTTTGAAATGGGTTATAAGCAGGTTTACATTTTCTTTGGCGGCTGGATTGATTGGCAGGAAAATAATTATCCAATTGAATCTATTAAATAACATATTTAAACAACTATGTTAAAAATTTTAAGCAATCAATATCTTCAATTATTATTTAGATTATTTCTTGGATTCATATTCATCTTTGCAGGAATAGAAAAAATTTCTGAGCCTTCAGCATTCTCTAATGCAATATACAATTATAAGCTTCTTCCCATTTCATTAGTTAATTTTTTTGCCATCACCTTACCCTGGATTGAACTTACAGCAGGTCTTCTGCTAATGTTTGGTGTGTATGTAAAGGAAAACTCTTTAATAATCGCGGTGTTGTTAATAATATTTTTTATGGCTATCGCAATTAGTCTTACAAGAGGACTTAATATTGAATGTGGATGTTTTGGAACAAGTAACGGATCAAAGATTGGTTTGGAAAAGCTTGGTGAAAACTTGATTTTAATTCTTATGAGTTCTTTACTAATGAAGTTTGGTTCAGTATTATTTTCACTGAAAGGAAACAGCAATAATTAATTTTTATTCTTTCCCTTTATTATTTTTTATTGCCTCCATACTATCTCTCAGCACACCCAACGATCTTTGACTAAGTATATCGATTTTGACTAAACCCATTTCTTCAATTGAATACATATCCGGTTGAGTAATTATTAATCCTAATCCTTTGTTTTTAGCGTACTCCAATGCAACATAGTCTGTTATTTTAGTAGGAGTTATTACCAAACCACCTGGATGAATACTCAAATGACGTGGATACCTTGCTATTCGGGATGCAATATTAACAATAGTCTTCCATGGGTCTTTATCAAAATGAAGGTCTTTAGACTCAGGAAAAAGTTTTGAAAGATTCGGAAGATTCTTTGCATCAGTCCATGGAATTTTTCTACTGATCTTTGATATTTCTTCATTTGTAAAACCGAATGCTTTAGCTACCTCTCTGAATGCAGAACGTGCCCTAAAAGTTATAGTTGTTGATATCATTGCAACATTTTCGTAACCGTATTTATCAAAAATGTATTTTACAATTTCATCCCGCTCTTTCCACGAAAAATCAATATCAAAATCCGGTGGTGAGCTTCTCGCCTTATTTAAAAATCTTTCGAAGTAAAGGTTGTGTTCGATTGGATCCACTTGTGTAAGTTTCAAACAGTAGGCGGTGATGCTATTGGCGGCTGATCCGCGCCCGATTATCATCATTCCCCTTCTCTTTGCTTCGCGAACAATATCCCAAACTATCAAAAAATAATTTGAAAAGTTCATCTCCCTTATAATATTAAGTTCATACTCTAATCTATTTTTTATTTTATCCGTTATATTATCATATCGTTCATGCAAACCCTTAAATGATTCTTTCCATAACAATGAATCAGCACTATCTTTCTCATCCAATTTATAAATAGGAAATTTATACTCATTTAATTTGAGGTTAACATTACATTCTTGTGAAATTGAATCAGTTGCGTTAAGAACCTCCGGTAAAGATCTCCATTCATTATCAATTTGTTTTGGATTTTTGAAGTAAAATTCTTCATCAAGAATCTGATCATCAGAAAGGTTGTCAATATTAGTATTTAATCGTATGGCTGTCACTGCTTTATGTAGTATATGATCATCAGGATTTAGGAAATAAACCGGATTCGAAACAATCAACGGTATCTCCTGAATTTTAGAAAAATCAAACTTCCTTCTATTATTTATTTTTTCCTTTTTTGTGGAAATAAGCTCAAGATAGAATTGATTTTGGTGGTTAATTTCTTTTGCAACATTCATAGAAGGACTTATAATTATAAAATTAGTAAGATGATCCTTGAGCAGATTAATTAGTGAGAAATCATCGTTTAATTTTCTACTTGTAATGATTTTGCATAAATCACTATAGCCTTCATTATTCTTTGCTAAAAGAAGGGCATACTCACTTTCATTCTTAGCATCATTGATTACAGAGCCAATGATTGGTTTTATATTTACCAGATTTGCTTCTTTTACAAATTGTACGATACCATTCATTGCATTAGTATCTGTAATTGCTATGGAATTTACCCTATACTCAACAGACTTTTTTATTAGTAATTCGGGCGAGATTGTACCGGAAAGAAAACTGTAAAAGCTATGGACATGCAGCGGGATCATTATTAATCTTATGGATGGTAAATTATTAAGGAAAGGTAAATATTTAAGTGTTTAAAATATAGTGCAGGTACTACTTCTTATACTTTAATTGCTTTTTTGGATATATCTTTTCTGTAATAAATATTATCGAAATGAATTTTAGCTATCGCTTTATAAGCTTCTTGTTTTGCCCGTACAAAATCTACATTATTTAACACTGATGTTATGCTAAGTACACGACCGCCATTGGTTACAACTTTCCCGGCAATAGCCTTTGTTCCTGAGTGATAAACAATTATACTTTCGGGAATATCATCAAGTCCCCTAATATCATAACCTACCTGAAAGGATTCAGGGTAACCCTTTGAGGCAGCAATCACGCAAACAGATGACCCACCATTATAACTAACTATATTCTCATCTAGCTCTCCCTTTGCTGCGCTAAGTAATAGTCTTAAGAAATCTCCCTTGACAAGAGGCAGTATCGCCTGTGTTTCCGGGTCGCCAAACCTACAGTTAAATTCAATTACCTTTGGTCCTTCATTTGTAATCATCAATCCAACATATAAACATCCAATAAATTTTTTCCCCTCATTTTGTAATGTCTCTAGAGTTGGTGCAATTATTTTGTCTGAAACTTCCTCCAATATTTCCTCAGTAATGAGTGGAGTAGGTGCATAAGCTCCCATGCCCCCGGTATTTTTACCTGTGTCATTATCACCTATTTTCTTATAATCCTGTGCTGGAGGTAAACAGACAAATTTATTTCCATCCGTTATTGCAAATACAGATGCCTCTTCATCTTCCAAATATTCCTCAATTAATAAATTTTCTCCGGACTCTCCGAAAACATTATCTATTAAAAAAGATCTTAGTGTATCTTCAGCTTGTTCAGGCGTATTGCATATTACCACACCTTTTCCTGCAGCTAAACCGTTTGCTTTAAGTACACATGGATACTTTTTGTTCTTAATAAATTCTACTGCATGTTCGTACATTGATGAATTAAACTCTATATGTTTTGCTGTCGGTACTCCTGCAATTTTCATTATTTTCTTTGCAAAAGATTTGTCTGCCTCAATTCGTGCTGCTTCCGCATTTGGACCAAAGACCAGAATATTATTATCTCGCAGTACATCACTCAATCCGCTAACAAGTGGTTTTTCCGGTCCTACAACAACCAGATCAATTTCATTTAATTCACAGAAATTTAAAATTTCTCTATGATTGGAAATATCTAAAGCTATATTTTCACCACATTTTGCAGTTCCGGGATTTCCAGGTATAATAAATAATTTGTTGAGTAAATCACTCTCACAAATTTTAAGCGCCAAAGCATGTTCTCGACCACCTGATCCGATTATAACTATTTTCATTTTACATCGGCCTTAATTAAAAATTGAAACTCTTTGGATAATTTTTCAGCTAAATAATCCCGTCTGAATTTAATCAAAAAATCATTCCCCGGAACCGAAAATTGTGAAGATCTGTAATCTTCATAAACCTTAAGGATTGTATTTTTTATCTCATTAATATTATCCGGTTCACAAATATACGAGGCTGGATATTCCTGAACAGCCGTTTTAGCAGCTCCCTCAGGTACACAGGCTATTATTGGTTTCTTAGCACCCATATACTCATAAATTTTACCCGGAAGGATTGCATCAATATTTTTTCTTCTGCCCACCATCATCCATAATACATCGGAACTTAAAATTTTAGAAACAGCTTCATTATGATTAACATAACCATGATCAAAAATAAATTCTTGTAAGTTTAGTTTATTTACCAATCGCCGATTCTCTTTCCTTAAGAAACCTACAAAGTGGAGTTCAATATCCTTAGCAATTTCAGGATGTTCAATACTAATTTGTTTAAATGCTCTTAAAAAATATTCGGGGGAATTATACACCATAAATATTCCTGAATAGGTAAGGATCATACGACGGTTATGCTTTGGGATTACATTAGCATTTATAAAATCAGGCGGATCAAAACCGTGAGTGATGATAACGATATCATTAAAAGTTAAAAACTGATATGTATTTAATAGTTTTTCTTTAATCTGTCTGTTAGTTACAATAATTCTATCGGCAGCTTTGAGTGCATTATATTCCATCTTTTTATGTATCATTTTATGAAATGGTGAGGGATAAAATGCAAAATAACTTTGATACCATAGGTCCCGATAGTCTAAAACTAAAGAGATATGGTGCTTCTTATGAATCTGATTAAATACATGGAATGAAGAGAAAGGTGGTCCGGTCACAAATATTGCATCAAATTTTTCTTTTTCTAATAATGCTTCGGCTTCATTTAATGCTTTTTTTGCCCAGCTAATTTTATTGTCAGGGATAAAAAATGTTTGACTAAGTTTATTAAACGTTTTTCGAAATATTTCGCGTGGTAGTTTTATGGTTCCATATTTTGATAATAAAGAGTTTGGATCTCTTCCTTCGGTTCTAATAACCCTAATAGCAGATTCATCCAATTCTTTTGCAAGATAATCATCATGTGCAAAGTATCCGACTCCACCAGTGGTAATAACGGTTGGTTCCCAATTATAGTTCTTAAGGTACTTAACAAACTTGAGTGTTCTCTGGACTCCACTTAGACCCATCGGTGGGAAATAATAAGCGATTACCATTACTTTAAACATTTAAGAACCATCCATCATAACAAAAATTTAACTATGATAATTTGGAGCTTCTTTTGTAATTATTACATCATGTGGATGGCTTTCCTTTAATCCGGCTGACGTAATTTTTATAAATTTTGACTTTTCAGAAAGTTCTTTTATATTTTTCGTTCCACAATAACCC
>JARRKK010000173.1:0-1085 GCA_037388105.1 Ignavibacteriaceae bacterium
GGGTACTATGTTTTTAATTACAAGAATCTGGGATGCAATAAACGATCCTATAATGGGTATGATTGCTGATCGTACAAATACACGCATGGGAAAATTCAGACCATATATATTATGGTTGGCAATTCCTTTTGGAGTTATCGGTTTTATTATGTTCACTACACCAGGTTTTGGAACAACAGGTAATATTATTTATGCTTATGTAACTTATACATTGATGATGATGATTTATACAGCTATTAATGTTCCCTATTCTGCCTTGATGGGTGTTATTACCCCAAATTCACTGGAAAGGACAGAACTTTCATCGTATAGGTTTGTGGCTGCTTATGTCGGTCTTCTTATAATAACCAGCACCACAGAATCACTGGTTGAATTTTTTGGAAAGGGAGATCCTCAAATTGGATGGCAGTGGACAATGGGTTGTTTTTCATTACTTGCAATCATCTTATTTTTTATAACTTATTTTACAACAAAGGAAAGAGTTGAACCTCCAAAAGATCAAACAACTGATTTTAAAAAAGACGGAAAAGATCTGTTTGCAAATATGCCCTGGTTGTTAATAGCTGGCGCAACAGTTTTTCAACTAACGTATTTTGTAATTCGTGCCAGTACAATGCCTTATTTTATAAAGTATTATGTGCTAGATCATTCAATTAATATTTTAGGGGCACATATTGAACTTTCATTTTCCTACTTTTTGACGAGTGGTGCAATTGCTACCCTTATAGGTGCAATCCTTACAAATTGGTTTGCTTTAGGTCCGGTCTCAGTTTTACAATGGGCAATGTATACAGATACTGCAGATTACGGTGAATGGAAATTTGGACGTCGTGCAACCGGTCTCGTTATGGCAGCTTCTTTATTTGCACTTAAATTAGGTGTTGCAATTGGCGGTGCAATAACCGGGTGGGTATTAGCTTATTATGGATTTGTTGCAAATCAAACGCAAACAAGTGATTCTTTAACCGGTATACTTGTTTTAATGGGTATCTTTACTGCTGTTATAGGCGTTGTCGGAGCAACATTAATAATATTTTATCCTTTAAATAATAAAATGATGATTAATATCGAAAATGATTTAACAT
>JARRKK010000173.1:1115-6755 GCA_037388105.1 Ignavibacteriaceae bacterium
CTATTTTAAGAAATAATTCGGTACTTTTTATATATACACTGTTTTATTACACCAAACGAGATAAAGTTTGGGAAAGAGGATTGAACAAATATCATTATTCACGCGTTAATAATCTTTATTAATAATAACAGGAGGGATAAGGTATGATTCTTAGCTACCATTTCAGAAAATTGTTGCCATTAAACTTATTCCTGTCACTCTTTATAGTACAGGGTTCATTGGCACAAGGTACGGGGACAATCAAGGGTAACATTTATGATATGACTACCGGAGAGGGTTTACCAAGTGCAAATGTACTGTTAGAGGGTACTTCTATTGGAGCAGCAGCCGATTTAGATGGAAAATATATTTTGCGTAGTGTGCCTTCGGGTATGCAGAAAATCACAGTTTCTTATGTTGGCTATACCCCACAAACTATTACAATAGAAGTTTTTGAAAATAGAACAGTTGAGCAAGATTTTACCCTAACAGTTACTCACGTAGTGGGAGAAGAGGTTGTAATTACTACACAAGCTCAAGGGCAAAGAGAAGCTATAAACAAACAGCTAACGTCCAATACTATAACAAATGTAGTCTCATCTGAAAAAATTCAGGAATTACCTGATAATGATGCCGCTACAGTATTAAGCAGGGTACCCGGGGTTTCATTGATGTCAGGAAGCGATAATCCAACCAGTACTAATGTTAGTGACCAGGTAGTTATTAGGGGTATTCAGGCGAGCATGAACATTGTTATGGTTAACGGGATTGAACTTCCTTCAACTGACATAAACACCCGTGCTACCGATTTAGGATTCATCTCCTCAAACATGCTCTCAGGTATTGAAGTTGTTAAAGTTCTTACACCTGATATAGAAGCGAATGCCATTGGAGGTGTAATTAATTTAAGATTGGTAGAAGCTCCTGAAAACTTTCACTTGGACGTATTATCGCAAGGTAGCTTGAACCAACAGGACAGAACCTGGGATAACTACAAGTTTTGGTTAAGCATAAGCGACAGGTTCCTTGATAATAAATTAGGAGTTTTTATTCAGGGAAATACAGATCGTCTTAATGACGGTAATGATCAAACTACCGCTGCTTATTTAATCAGTCAGGATAGACCCTATGGTGAAGCTCCCTATCTTATGAACACTTTTACATTTAACGATCAACAAAATATAATTTCAGGTTCTGGAGGAAGTTTAATACTGGACTATCAGCTTCCACACGGCAGCATCATGCTGCAAAATACCATATCTAAAGGTTTATATAATACGGCTACAAACAATACCCAATTTGATTTTACCGGTAATAGAATTGTGTATTCAATAAACAGGGATCAATACGATAAACTATTACTAATTAACGCACTCCAAACGGAATATAATTTCGGCAATATAAAAACAGAATTGACTTTATCCCATACATACAGCGATAAAAATACGGATTTAAGATTCGGTGATCCGGGTGATAACACGAATTTTCAAAATACAACTGGTTCCGCTCCCTGGGGTTTGGATGCCAACGGCGATCCCATTGATTATTCTTCAGCAAGATATACTCTTACACCCGATCAAGTAAAAAAGATTAATATTAACCCTGACAATTACAAAAATGCTATAATACAGGATTGGGCAATACTCCGCTCCCAGGCATTTAATGAACATATATATAATACTAAACTTGATGTTACTATGCCGGTTTCATTTTCGAGTGATTTTTCGTCAGAATTTAAGGTAGGCGGTAAATACACACGTACAACGCGTGATAATGATCTGGATGAATGGTATAAAAGAACAGGAGATGATGATTTTTATGCCTTGGTTAGAGAATTTATTCCCGGGAAATACCTTACTAATACCAGCCCGCTGCTTTTCGCCGATGTTCAGAATACCGATTATACTAGAGGCCAGTATTATCTTGATGGCACTTATGATTTCAAATATGCATTTGATATAGATCAAATCAGTGATTTTTATAATTTAGCAAGACCCGGCTGGGGAAACCCCATTCATCATGCCGGATCAGTACAAAACGATTTTAATGGAGCAGAAATTTTTTCTGCTGGTTACCTGATGGGTACTTTCAACATTGGTCCACAATTGTCTTTAATTGCCGGTGTTAGGTACGAACACTATAATATGGATTACAATGCAACCATGTTTTATGTAACACATGCTGTTGACGGTATCGGAAAAGAGATTGATACTCTGAATAGTGTTGACCGAAATGACGATCACTTATTCCCGGGTATTCAGGCGCGGTATAAATTTACAGATTGGTGCGATCTCAGGTTAGCATACACTCAAACAGTTTCCCGACCTGATTACCGGGCCATTCTTCCGAATACTTTCTTTACACCTGGTTTAACAAGTATAGCTGGAAACCCAAAGTTAAACCCTGCAATATCTACAAACTATGATGCTTATCTATCATTTTATACTAATGAAATAGGCTTATTTACTGTTGGAGGTTTTTATAAAAACATAAAGGATGTATTTTTCCAAAACAACATTTATTATCAAAACATAGGGTATTATAATATCAGCTTCCCTGATTCAGCCTTCTGGATATCACAAGCTATTACTCCGCCAAACCCATCACAAGTTGTACAAACCTGGACTAATAATACGTATCCAGCTCATATAAAAGGTTTGTAATTTGAATGGCAGACAAACTTCTGGTACTTGCCTCAACCTTTTAATTCATTAGTTCTGAGTGCAAACTATACGAGAATTTGGTCCGATATGGATTATCAGCAAATTAGAAATCGCTCGGAATCTTATGTTGATTCTATAACACATAGAATTAAATTTAATTACATTACTACAGATACTATACGTACAGCCCGGCTGATAAATCAGGGAAATCATATTATAAATATTGGTCTTGGAATTGATTATAAAGGTTTCTCCGCACGTATTGCCTTTAATATGCAAGGTAATGTAATTACTGTAGTTGGTACCCGACCTGAAACAGATCAATTTACAGGTAATATTTATAGATGGGATTTTACTATTAAACAAGAATTACCTTTAGAAGGATTAAGTGTACAACTAAGCGGTGTAAACATCTTTCATAATCCTACTACGACATATCAGAATTTCCGAAGAGTAGACGGTGGAGCTATTTTCGACAATGAATTATCAACAATATATTCACCGAGGATTTTCTCACTAAATTTAAGGTATACTTTATAAAGCTAACAAACATTATGTTAAATTATATAGGAGGAAATATTCACAAAAGAGAAATAGATTATTTATTAATCTATGTTAATTAATTCAATATTCAATAATTTATGGAGGTTTGCGATGAGAAAAGTATTAATACTTTTTCTTGGACTGTTTTTGATATCGTTGACTACATCCTTTGCTCAGGGATTAATGGATTACGTTAAAGAGGTAAAAGGAGACACACTTGTAGTAAACGATTATATTGATATGGGGCAAGTGGCTAGCTCTTTAACTAATGTTATTATTGCTGATTCTGATAATGTCCCAGCTGGTCGAGTTTATGAGTTACAGTCTTATGGTTGGTATCCACTGGGTACTAATATTACCACACCTGCGAATAGACCTGTAACAATAGTTGGGGCAGATAATACTCCTTTGGTTAATAATCAGGGAGACGCACCACCTATTATATCCGGTTTTGTAAATGAAGGCGGTGCAAACAGTGGTGGCCTCACTTATCAAAACGATTTTACGATGAAAAATACCGCTACTTGTGTTGGTGCACCTGATGGTTCATATGGGTGGGCATTTTACGGTCCGGGTAATCCTGATTTAAGAGGTGTTTTTGAAAATTGTACGATGGAACATACTTGGTGGGTCATGCTTCAGTCGAACGCATGGGCAGGAAGCAGAATTTACTTTAAAGATTGCTATTTTGTAAATATGAGCGGACTTGCTTGCAGACGTAATGGCGGTGTATATGATAATGTTAACAATCCTACCGATACTATGTACGTTGAAAACTGCACCCATGTGATGGCTGAGGGTATGATGTACAAATTCAGGAACTATCCTGTTGATTGGATTTTCATTAATCATAACACATTTATCAATTGTGCTGGGACTTTCTTCGAAACACAGGGTTATCAAAGTAATGTTATAATAGCAAACAACATATTTGTGAATAGCAACTTACAACCGTTTAGACCTGGTGTTGTTGAAGATATTCCTGAAATTGATGCTGATCAGTTACCATCAGGCCTTATAAATGTTGCTGTATTGCCTGATAGTTTACCACAAGTGCCTCGAAAATGGCTTGTGGAAGCTAATGTTGCATACTGGGATCCTAATTTAGCCGATTTAGCTGCTGAGGCTAACACGATGGCTATCAATACTTTTACAAACTGGGTGAACCAGTCTATTACAATGAATACCAGAACCCAGTCATTTTTTGATGATGATGCAACCTATCCGTTTCTAACCGAAGGTAGATGGTATAACCAATTACCGAACTTTACTAATAGTGCGGATCTTTTAACCGATCAAGTCAATGAGGTAAAGACGTGGGCTCTTGCATGTGTTGATACTGATAATGTATATATTATGGCCGATTGGAGAGTATCAAGTACAGATTTCCTTTATGCAGACTGGCCGATTCCTGTAGATCTTTCTTATAGCGATGCAGGTTTGATGACCGGTGGAACGGATGGTTTACCTGTTGGTGACTTAAACTGGTTCCCGACTGCAAAAGCTACATTTAACTCGAATATGAATACTTATCATACTGCATTGATAGACGCTTGGAATAATGGACATACTGTTCTCGCAGTTCGCGAATTGGGCGGTATAGCAACAGAGTATAAACTTACACAAAACTATCCAAATCCATTCAACCCGACTACTAAAATAACCTTTACAATTCCTGAACCAGGAAATGTTACACTTAAAGTATATGATGTAACCGGTAAAGAAATTGCTACTTTGGTAAACGGATTCAAAACTGCTCAATCATACGAAGTTCAATTTGACGGAGCTAACATTTCAAGTGGTGTTTATTTCTACACCTTGAGTACTGATAATTTCAGACTGACAAAGAAAATGATTTTAATGAAATAATTTAAAATCGTTCTTTGTTAAAAATAAAACCCCGGTCGAAAGCCGGGGTTTTGTTTATATAGTAGAAAATCATCTGAATCTTAATTGTCACGTTTATGTTTGTTTTCAGAAAATTTAAATTAGTTACGGGAAATTCTAATAAAATAAATTTATTAGATAGAATATTAAAACATCGAACATTCATAGGAGAAAATTAATGAGAATTTCCAGATATCCGGTTTTATTACTCGTATGCTTAATAATAATCATATTGAATGGTTGCAAATCGGATAAGTTACCTGAAAGTGAATCACAGAGTAATATTGTGGCAACATATAGTGATAATTATACTGTTACATCTAGTGAACTTGAAAAATATGTTAACGACTGGCTGTATTATAAAAAATTTGTAAAGAAATCGGATGTTTATAAGAATGCTTTGAATGATCTGCTTATTAATCAATTTAAACGAATGGACTTTTTTGCAAAAGGACTGGATAAGGACGAAAAATTAATCCAAAGTATCAATCGCATAATAAATGAAGAGTTGGTTGTCGAATATTTTGAGAAGGAATATATAGATAAATATGCTAATGTGGAGAATGCA
>JARRKK010000174.1:0-9972 GCA_037388105.1 Ignavibacteriaceae bacterium
CCGGTGGATTTAAATTGTATCCGTTTTCATATATCTTTAATTGATTAAAAGGTTCAGCACCACCAGGGTGAAAACTTTTAACCTCGTATTTATAATTTGAATCTTCATATTGATATACATTAGTAGTAGCAACCACTTGTCGTAATTTACTTTGTGAATTTAGCATCGTCAAAAGATACTCGTAGATTTCCTGTGCTTCGCGTGAACTTATATCTCCAAGTGAGATTTCATCAATATATCCATCCTGATCAAAATCTTTTGCTAAAAACTTTCTACCCACAAGTTCATTAAATGTCGACTCTTTATCACTGGAATGAATAGAACGAATTCTATATTGCTCACCCTTATACTCGTAAGTTAAATATTCTGAGCTCTGTACATCTTTCTTACTTGCACAACTGTGGAACAAGAATATATAAAATAAAATTACGGTACTAATACTAAATGTCCGTTTTAACAACGAATTTATTCGAAAATTAATTCTCATTTAATCATCTCCTATCTCTTTATGATAAATAAGTTTGGATTAAAAATTCTATCTGACTTTTTCATTCGTTTACTACCATCACTTAGTTTATCTACTGCCGAATATTAATTCCGTCGCAGCATTATTGAACAGGTGGATATGCTCCAACATATTTAAAATTAACATCATTTTTTCTGAGAAAATTACCAATCTCTGCGGGAATTTTCATACCCAAATTTAATCCCGGGAAAGATGGTAATAATTCGAAATTACCAAGTTCTATACTCTTGAACAATGGTCCATGATAATTAAAATAATCTCGACTGTTTTTTGAGAATTCAGGAAATTGTTTTCTCAAATCCATCAATGACTCAAACTCAACCAGACAATTTTCACTTAATGCAGGACTCCACAAGATTAATTTATCGTGTGTTTTGTCATTAGTTCTGACATAAACATTGTTGTCAAGTAGTTTAAGCTGCTGTGTTTTGATCCTGTCACAAAGAACTTCACGCTGCCAGACAAACAAAAACGGTTTTGTAAAGTATTCATCTCCATATAAAAGATTATTCATAAATACGTGGCCTACTCTCTCATCAATGCCGGGACCAGTACTTGGATGCCAGTCAAAATGATCACCCTGTACTGTCCTTTCTGTGCGTCCAATAAGCACCTGGCTATTCACAAAAGTATTTTGATAGACTTCAACATCGGCAGCATTACGCAAATGAACTCCTGTATCACAATTTATAAAAACATTACCTGCACAGATTGCTCCTCTTGAAATTTCAAAATAAAAACCGGCACCACTTGGATAAGTATCACCCGGCTTGCGGTGAGTCTCATCATAATGTATATTCTCAAGCCAATTGTTGATAAACAATCCGTCAACATTCCCAACATCGTACCAAATACCTATAGAATTCTTAAGATCAATTACCAGATTATCCCGGCAGGTCACCCTGTAACTCTGGTTAAAAATCTTTACGGCCGAAGGATAATATCCCTGCAGGTATTCGATGTTATTGCGTGTGAAAATATTTTTTTCAAGAAGTACATCAGATGAAGCAACAATGTAAACTCCTTCTGTACTTGTATCGCTTACTCTGCAATTTCGAATGATTAAAGAATCCCCTATGAAATTGCCACCAACCCGGGCGCTGAATGATATTGTGCAATTCTCAAGCACTGTGCCTACAACATCTTTACCATGCTCAGAATCTTTTTCTAATTTAGTAGGATAATAACCCTGCACATCGATGCCTCTTGAAGCGTACTGTGTGAAAGTGATTCCGCGAATTATCGGTCCTCTGCCGTCTGAAATTTTATTGTGAATTTCTCCAGTAGTTCTCAGCAGCCCTATATTAAAGGCCGAGATTTCCACTAAATGCTCACTAGGATCAATGCTTAGATATACCTTTTTTGTTTCATAATTGATATAATATGAATTTTCATCCAGTTCACCTTCCCATCCAACAGATTGCAGAAATCGGCCATCTACAAAAACCATATCATTGTTAAAGCGGTGTTGAGGAACTTCTGATCCATGACGATGACGACGCCACCAATCGTCTGGTTTTGATGGAAAAAGGTGTTCGCATTTTGTAACCCATAATCCATTTTCCTGTTTTTTCCAGTCCTTTGCAATAAAAGTACCTTTCAAGACAGGTTGTTCATCCTGATATGGTTGGATGATTACTCCCTGGTTTAATACCAAATCACCCGTACGATAAACACCACCGCGTAAAATTATCGCATCGCCTGTTTGTACCCTTTCAATGGCTGCTTCTATTGTGGTTGGATTGGATAGATTTTTACCAGATTGTTTAGCATCACCATCAACAGCAACATAATATATTGTTCCGGTTACCGAGGGAAGTTCATACTTTTGTTGTACAGGTCCATAAGGTCCGCCAGATGGTTGTGCTATTAATGAAATATAAGGGGATCCTAATGCAATGAAAGTAATGAAAACACCGAATTGTACAAACCATTTAATTGGATGTATGCATAGAGATAAATTATTTCTTGAATCAATTTTGTACATATGTGTAATGTTGAATTTCATTTTGTCTTTTTTAATATAGATTTAAGAAGAAATTAATTGTTATATAATAATTGAACATTTCAGTTTTAATAGATTAAAATGTATTTATTCCGATTCAAATGTTGTTATACTTGATGCTTCCAAAGTAATCGTGAATTTATTGTTCATTACATCAATTACATCTCCTTGAACTACATTTTGAAATTCAGTAGTAGTATAGGGAGTAAATGTATTCATAAATCCATTTTGTACGGTAAATGCCACTTCCTGAGAATTAGAACTTGTATTAATTGCAACAATTACTAACTTGCTGGATAAACTGTCTTTATAGGCAGTAACATTAACACCAATGGTGGATGGAAAAACACTGCTTTCGACTCTATAAAAACCCGGGCGAATAAATCGTGAGAAATGCGACATAACGTAGCCTTTCTTTGTAACGTCTCCCTTATTTGCATAAGTACCATCAGCAATAGGACCGTAGTACCTGACTATGTTCCACCACACATAACTACTCATATTGGCGGTCATACAATCGTTGATGCTTTCGATGGTCTGGATGGCACCGGTCCAACCCGTGTCAATACTAACATTGGTTGGAGGGTTACCGCTATTTATCAAGTATTCCGTCATCCAAACTTCTTTTCCTTTTTCCTCCGCTAATGGATACGAAAACAGCCCACCACCATAGATATGACCACAAACTATATCAGTATTTGCAGAGGCTACAGAATCATTTAAAATGGGATCAGAATAATTACGGTTGAATTGAAATGATTCCGGGGCCATCACTTTTGTTCCTGTAATGGCATGCGCATTTTCTTTCATAAATGTAAAAACCTCATTCGCAGTCCAGCTCGTCCATTGATCTGTAATGTCAGGTTCATTCTGGATGGAAATACCATAAATAGGTACACCATTATTTGACATATATGTAACAAAGGAATTCAGGTGTGCTGCATATTCATCATACATATCATAACGGACCCTGCTTACACCCCCTACTGATTCAACCATTTCATCCGGCGCAAACCAGGGAGAAGCGATGATGGTCGCACCCATCTCATAGGCTTGTTTTGCCCTTGGTACATACAAGCTCCATCGGTTTGTATCAGGTTCAAGCATTATTCTAAAAATCGAAAATCCTACTTGACCTTCTCCAGTTCCGAAAGCAGTTACGACTTCAGATTCAGTAATGTCAGGTCTCCATAGAATTGCATTAGATGCACCAAAGCCTCTAATAATTTGATGTAAACTATCCAAGTTGATTGTCGCTGATGTCTGATAATCAACATTAAAACTAATTGTCGTATCATTTTGTATAACAACATTGTCAACTTGTTTAGGAATTATTACCGGGAAAGTGTTGGTTGTATTTTCAATCCGGATATTAAAATGTCCTCCTAAAGAAAATTCATTCATCTCATTGTTTCTATTTAAAGTATGCGAATAATTTTCTTGCGGTAGTGAAACAATATTTTTTCCACCTGAATTAAAAATCATTTTCTTTACGAATGATTCACCCTCTGCCTGAAGCTGATAAAAATAAATTCCTGCAGCAACCCGTTGATCAAAACTGTTCTTTCCATCCCATCTAATGCTATATGTTCCAACTGATTGAAGCCCCACATTAAATTTTCGCACTACCCTTCCAAGAATATCATAAATTGTTACTTTTATCTCTGATTGCTTATTAAGCTCATAAGGTATTACCGTAGACGATGAAAATGGATTCGGATAGTTTTGTTCAAGTTCAAATGCCGTGGGTTGATTTATACCTGGTCCTACTGAAGTTATATATAAGTTAATTTGATAGTCACCAGCATCGTCAGTCAATGTAGAGAATTTTTGTGTTGTATCAGCGTTATCGAT
This sequence comes from Ignavibacteriaceae bacterium, assembly GCA_037388105.1. Classification (GTDB taxonomy): domain Bacteria; phylum Bacteroidota; class Ignavibacteria; order Ignavibacteriales; family Ignavibacteriaceae; genus BMS3ABIN03. The sequence goes on from JARRKK010000174.1 coordinate 4,386, forward strand.
AAAAGTAACCGACGCTTCTTTCACTGGAAATCTTGATGAAGTTACCTTTCCTTGCACAGATATTGTTTGAGCTTCAGTTTTGAAGTTAAATACTATCAAACATAAAGATAAACAGATAAAAAGATTAATCTTTTTTCTAAACCTATATCTTAAAAAATTCAGCATTACAACCTTGATCTTATTTGCAATTTTTTTAAAAATTAAAACTCATCCGTTCTAAAAGGTGAAGCAGGTAGTCCTTCTTTGTTATATAAATTTGCATTTACCGGATTATCCGCCCAGGCGTATCTAGCTGCAATAGGGTTTGAAACTTCATCACTCCAGACAATTACATTATCACCTTCGATTTTTGCTTTTGCCCAAATAAACTGTTTGTCCGCTCCTGCAATCGCAAAGGACTTAAGTTCACCATCACCCTTCGCTTCCAAACCGCTGCCAATATTCGTAAATGTTAATATTATTTTATTTCCTTCAACTTTCATTGACTGATAAATAGGTCCTGAATAAATAACATCCTTATCGTCGTAAGCTACTTTTTCTGCTGCCAGAAATAGTCGTTCACCAACATCTTTTTTATCCAATGGGTGTATATCGCTCCATTCACCGATATCTATTGTAACAGCCATCCCGGTATTCGGTACGGACAATGTTTGCAGCTGTGCTTCCCTTAACATTGCCCAACCACTTTCGCTGGGTTGGTTTTTTACATCCATGTAGTTCGGAAGCTGAACAAACAAAAAGGGAAAATTTCCTTTATTCCAATTATTTCTCCAATCATTAATCATTGCAGAAAAAAGATTAAAATAATCAAAGGGTCTTCCGGCATTTGATTCTCCCTGATACCAAATAACTCCTCTGATGCTGTAATTTATCAGCGGGGCAATCATTGCATTATACAAACCCATAGGTTTCCATCTAATGAAAGTTTGTGCTGCAAGAATCGGCATTTCAGAACCGAGATGAAATTTCCAATCACCTTCCAGGTTTACTGCATTTTGCTCCCACTCAATTTTATATTCTTTATCTGGAACAAATCCTCCGATACCTGAAGTGCAAAGAACACGAACGGTAATTGTATTTTCACCTTCAAGTAAAAGACCCACAGGAATTTTATATCTTCTTGGTGGCCACTCATAACCTGTTGTTCCAATAAATTCACCATTAACAAAAACAGAATCTGAATCCTTAATTCTTCCCTCTTCGCTGGCGCTGGGGTTGGGTTCCGGTGGTCCTGGCCTTGGGGGCGATCGTTGCTCCCTCATCTTCCTTGTGTAACAAATTATACCAGGCATTGCTTCTTGCTCTGTCATAATCTTCAGTAATTTTTATTAATATGCTATCCCTAAAAATTTTAGCTTCATTATAATATTTGGGAAATTCTTTTAATGTGTTTTCACTTATCCACGCTTCAACAGGTGATCCGCCTAAAGCTGAATTGATTAAACCAACCGGAACTTTATACTTTTCATAAAGCTGTTTTGCAAAAAAATAAGCTGTCGCTGAAAAGTCCGGTGTATTTTCGGGACTAGCGTACATCCAACTTCCGGAACTTAAATCATTTTGTGGCTCATCGAAATTATATTTATCCGGAATAAGAAATTGTCTGATATATTTATTCTCTGAGTTTTCGATTTCACCGGGGTAATTCCAGCTAACTCTCTTCATTGGAAGTTCCATATTTGATTGTCCTGAACACACCCATACATCACCAATCATAATATCATTGATTTTGATACTGTTGCTTGCGTTTATCTCCATCTGATATGGTCCTCCAGCTTTTAAATTTGAAATCTGGAAATCCCAATTGCCTTTATCATCAGCTTTTGTTTGATATGTCGAGCCCATAAAATGAATGGAAACATTTTCGTTACTTGCAGCCCAACCCCAAATTTTAACATCGGAGTTTCTTTGCAAAACCATACCATCACTAATGAGTTTGGGTAATTTTACCTGGCTAAATGTTGTAATAGAGATGAAAATAAATAAAATAAAAAATTGCAAATATTGTTTTTTCATTTTTTAACCTTTCTATCTGATCAAAATCATTTTTTTCGGTCTGGTATATTGAATGATATTTTTGTAGAGGGATTAAATGGATTCGGATAATTTTGTTCAAGTCGGAAAGTTCCAGGAGGTGTAGATACTTCTACAACATTGGAATACTCATAAGTTCCATTAAAATCTACTTGTTTAAGTCGATAATAAAATTTTCCACTAATATTGTCAATATAAGAATAACTATGGAGTTCAGTAGTTGTCCCAAATCCCTTAACAAAACCGACAGTTACAAAACCAGAATTATTATTACTTCTATAAATTTCGAAACCCAAATTATTTATTTCAGTTGCGGTTTCCCAGGATAATGTTATCTTATTCGCTGAAGAATTTGCTGTAAAAGATTTTAGCTCAACAGGGACTGAACATAATGTGCCCGCATCTCCACCAATCCCTTGCGGAGCAAAGATGTCATTTGAAATACTTATCTTATCAAGTTTAGCCCCATCTTCGCGATAAGCAATAGTAAGAATGTGCTCACCAGCTGTCAGCATATAATCGTTAAATTTCCTCCATTCCCATCCACTTGTTACTAATCCATTATTCAGTTCGAACTCACCATCGTCCATCTTTACCCAGTATGAATCATCATCAAAAGTAGGATCATTTAACCGGGCAAATACAGAATAACTGCCTGCACTATCCACTGAAAATGGAATAAAAATGGCACTTGCACTATCAGTGGGAGCTTCGTTAAGACTTTGTACACCGGGTTTAACTGATACATATTTTCCATTTGAAGCCTGGGCATCCGTTAATATATCCCACTGATCACCGACTGTTGCACATTCAGGCTCAAAATAAATTGTCTGGCTATTATCGGTATAATCTAATGAGTCTCTGCCTACAAACAAATTCAGATCAACAGCTTCAGCCATCATGCGGTGACCAAGCTCACTTGGGTGAAGCCAATCACCATCATGAGCCTCTGTTAACATGCTCAAGGTATCCATAGGGTCTCTCAAAGCCATATCTAAATCAACAACCCCATCAAGGAGAGGAGTGGTTCGAATCCATTCATTCACTATTTGTCTTTCTGTTTCGTGAGCTACTGTAAAGTATGAAGATCCTTTCATAGGAAGCAAAGTTGCTCCGAAAACAAAAATCCCATTGACGTGTGCACTGTGTATCATTTGTGTGAAAGCGTTAATTAAGTTATTCCCAACTCCAGGCGCCCCATAACCAATATCGTTAATTCCTTCAAGGAATATTACCCACCTTATTCCATTTTGATTAAGTACATCTCTTTCAAATCTACTTAATGCAGAAGGTCCTAAACAATTACCAAGCACACAATTACCGCCAATTCCTTCATTAAGAACTGCCGTTAATTGTGTTTTAGGATTCTCCAATAGGCGATTAGCTAGCTCATCCGGCCAGCGGTTTTGTTTATTTGTACCTGAACCGCGTCCATCTGTAATCGAATTTCCCAATATCGCAACGCAGGCTGCTGAATCAGGCGCAAGTACATCAATTGTATTTATAACATACCAATGATCTGTGGTAACTGCTCCTGAAAAGTTTTCATTTGCAACAGCATTCCCTGTAAGTATGTATGAGGTGGTTCTTGATCCGGGGTGACCTGTTACACTCGGTGAAGTGCTACCAAAATAAATTGTGATTGCAAGAGTAGAAAGCGGTTCCAAATCAAATTGAACAGGATCCGAGATTATTGCACTACCCGGTTCCATTGTAATCTGCATCTCCCCATTGAAAAACAGAATATTATCGCTACTTGTATCAATCGTATCAAGTCCTCCAGTAGATTTAGCAATATGAACTTCATTTAATGTTACTGGATTTGTGCTGAATTCATTGGAGAACCTTACTCGAAGTGTATCTCCTCCAAGAGAAACACGTACTATTTGTCGAATCGTATTATTGCTCAGGCCAGGTGGTGGCGGATTATTATTTGTTTCAACCAATTGTGGCGCTGTACTCCAGGTTCCAACCCATTTTTTTGCTAAATTAGTGCTATCAGTGGGTTCAGCAGAACAAAATGAGAAAGGGTAAAAGGTTAGAAGTACCGGAGTTAAAATTGACAAAGCACGAAACGAATTGTATAAAGACTTGAAAAGTCTATTAACTGAAGTATTATGCACAATAGATTTAATAGACATCATTAAATTTTCTCCTTTATTATCAATAATTACAGAAATTTACAAACAATTATAAGAATAGTTTTGCGATAATATTATCCATTTAGCTAGCCCGCTATACGCCAGGAGCAGTTTTTAATTTTTCGGGTATCATTTGATATTATTTCATTAAAATCATTTTATTAGTACTAATGAAATTTCCGGATTGAATTCTATAGAAATAGACACCACTCTGGAATTTGCTTGCATCAAAATTAATTTCATAATAACCAGCTTCTAACTCTCTATCTATTAATTTTTGAACTTCTTCGCCAAGTAGATCGTAAACAGTTATTTTCGTTAATTTGGCTTGCGGTAAAGCAAATTTTATTTTTGTACTTGGATTGAACGGGTTGGGATAGTTCTGACTCAATGAATATTCTGTTGGTATCCCTTCTTCCTGGTAAACGTCTACCGTTGAATTAAAACCAAATATTTCGCTCCATGGTCCATTACCGGCGATGTTACTTGCCTGAACACGCCAGAAATATTCTTGCCCTTCCTGAAATTGCATTAAAATCAAAGTTGTATCAGACGTTGTTGCAGACTGAAAAATAGTAGTAAATGCCTCATACATTGAAGTTTGCAGTAAGTACTGATCAGCGTATTTGGTCTTCTTCCAGGTAAAGGTAAACCAGCCCGGCCGATTTGGATACGGAACTGCAGAGATCAATTCTGGTTCAACCGGTAAAGAAATTGTTGTGCTGAAGTGCCCGACATTGCTCCACGGCCCAGTGCCTTCAGCGCTTTTCACCTGAACACGCCAATAGTATTTTTTACCTTCCAACAGACTATTGATCGTTTTTAATGTGTCTATTGTAGAATCAGTTGTAGAAACATTTACAAATGAAGGGTTTAATGATAATTGTATATGGTACATTTCAGCACCAGTAACAGAATTCCACTTTAAAGTTATGGTTGTATCCAAACCTGATTGATTATCAGTAGGATATACTAAAGATATTTTTCCAAAATAAGATGAATCAGTATTAAGTGCTGGACTACCGGGAATCTGACAATGAGGATGCCCACCAATAATAGAATAACCGAACCTATCTGCTATGTCTAAAACATTATAGACTTCCTTACAAGCATTGCTGCAGACGTGACAAGACGGATTTGACAACCAGGTATAATCTGGGTTTGCCGTAACGAACAATGCTCGTGGTGCTACCATTGACATTAATTCATGATGATCTTCAGGCATACGCCAAACGCTGTTTCCGGCAAATTGATTCATAGAATTCTTAAACCAATTATAATCTGTATTATCTATCTTTTCTACAGTTCCGTTAGGCTCGGAATGTGAGTACCGCCAGGATGTCGCTCCACCGCCACCTGATTCCTGAGCCAATGTGAGAGCAATACGCTCGTCAAAAGCCCCGGAGAAGAGT
>JARRKK010000175.1:0-11124 GCA_037388105.1 Ignavibacteriaceae bacterium
CTCTTTTAATTTTATCGCCTTCCAAATCATAGACAACACATAAAGGTATACGAACATCTTTATTAGTTGCCGGAACCCCTGCAAATTCACCAATGTGTTTTCCAACAAAATCTGCTTCGAACACAGCACTCGATTCAGTATAAATACAAGATTTGGTTTCTGCCTTTGCATCAAAAGCCACATGATAAATATAATTCAGCATTTCCTTCAGATTAGCTGGTCCGTGTGTTACATCACCGCTTGCCATATTAGTAAATACAACATCCTCTGCCATCATACTTAAATCGGTGTGACCTGAATCAAGATATTTAGACACAACAGCTTTTGTAGTTTCAACAGACATATGATCCTTCTTAGATTATAAAGAAAATGAATTTGAAAAAACAATTAAAATATCTTATAACGGATGCAGCAAAGTGCAGTTTTTATACTAGCGAATTAAAATCATCTTTTTGGTTTCAGTAAAAGATCCGGTTTGTAAATTATAGAAGTAAACTCCATTTGTCAAATCACTGCTATGAAACTCCACTTCATAAACCCCTGCAGGTTTTTCTTCATTCACAAGCGTTGCAATTTCATTTCCTAAAATATCATATACTTTTAATGTTATTAACCTACTCCTGAAATCCCCTCCCAGGAGGGGATTTTTTTGTAGTGGGATTGTAAATTTTATTATTGTTGATGGATTAAACGGATTCGGATAATTCTGGAATAGTTTATACTTCACTGCATAATTATGAATATCATCCGGAACTCCGGTTACCGGACTGCCTGCATTTACCCAGGCTGTATAAATCAAACAGGTTAATTTATATGAAGCGCTTTTAAATAATGGTATTGTAAATGATTTTGTCAGCTCCCATAGTTTGTTATAATATGCAGTACTGGTAGTATTTCCTGCAAATGCTGTTGCAATACTATCTGCCAATAATACTGAGTCAACATAAATGAAATTATCATAAATAATATTAAATACATAGTCGGGCAGATTATCAATATACTGTAAACTATCACCTTCATATATAATTTGACTGGAATACTGACCGATCATACTCGATTCATACCGGCTGTGAACTCCATTTTGTCCCGTGTATTGCCCATTGTAGTTTCGGGTAAGATGCAACGGCATATGGTTATCACCTATGTAATGCCCCAGGTCAGAAGCATGAAGTACAGCATTATGCCAATCACCCATTTCAAATGCAGTTTGTAAGGAATCAATTCTTCTAAGAATTGCCCATGGTAAGATTCCCTGCCCCATCACAAAACTATAGTTATGCATCGCAACCAAAGAATCAAAGTCTTGATTGATCATTCCCGTTTGTACGAACTCAGGATAATTATCTATATCGATATAATGTCTTGGGCTCTCATCGGGCTCACTTTGTTTCCGGTAATCGGCATCAGATGCATGATCTGCTAGCGAATCAGCCCAATATTCAAAAAAATTCATTTCAGGTAAAGCCGTAAGAATAGTATTGAAGTTGATAATTCTATGACCTTGCCAACCCCAGCCTATAACTAATGTTGAACAAATTACAATAACCAGCAGAGCAATATATTTTTTCAGTCTCATCTTAATTTTCTACCAATTATCCCAATTCTATTACAGGCTATGAACAAATACAAAACTATTTATATTTATGAACTACTTTTCATATTTGTATTAGCGAAGCAGGACCATCTTTTTAGTCTCTATAAATGATCCGGCATTTAGTGTATAAAAATAAATTCCGGATGACAGCGTATTTGCATCATAGCTAACTTCATAACTCCCAGCTGTTTTTTCTTCATTAACTAGTGTTGCAATTTCATTTCCCAGAATATCGTAGACTTTTAATGTTATTAATCCGCCCCTGTAGTCCCCTCCCTGGAGGGGATTTTGTTGTGGCGGGATTGTATATTTTATTTTTGTTGAGGGATTAAATGGATTAGGATAATTCTGTTCTAAAACAAAATCACTTACCGCAATATCATCATCACTTTGTTCAACGGAAGTTATGTCATTCAGATTAAGCTTATACATGGATCTTCCGTGTGTACCGGCAACAAGATAATTCGATGTTGGATGAATTTTAATATCTCCAATTGTAACAACTGGAATGCCTTGTCCTAAAAATTCCCAGCTGGCACCTGTATTATAGCTAACGTACATACCAACATCGCTACCGAGGTACAATACAGATTGATCATTGTTATCAACAGCAAAAGCATTAACCGGTGCATCAGGAAGATTGCTGCTGATATTTTCCCACGTAGTACCCATATTACTGCTTCTAAATACGTGGGGTTGGGGATCACGCCATTTTAATCCGCTAAAAGTAACATAAACAATATTTTCATCAACGGGATCTACAACTACTCTTGTTACCCATCTATATGGAAGTGAAGCTGAAATATCAATCCAGGTGCTGCCATAATCCGATGTAACCCAAACGTGGCTGTCATCAGTTCCGGCATAAATAACATCTGAATTACTTGGAGCAACTGCAATAGTTGTAACAGTACCTAATCTTGTTCCTGGAATGCCATCGGAAAGATCACCACTTACGACTATCCAGTTACCAGCAGCGTTAGTTGTTCTGTAAATTCTATCTGTTCCATAATATAGAACATTATTATCATTTGGATCCATGACTACCGGTGTGGACCAGTTTGTAGGTTCACCCCCGTTTATTCCATTTAATGAAGAAATTCTGTTTGTACCATTATCTTGTGTTCCACCATATAACCTATCAGGATTAATTGCGTCCAACCCAATTTCATAAAATTGAGTGGCAGGGATGCTGGCTTTCGGACCCCAGCTTTGTCCTGTGTTTGTTGAAATGTAAATACCGCCATCATTACCTTCAATTACCCAATCCGGATTATCTGGATTAAAGGTAAGCGCATGATGATCAACATGAGTTTGGAAACTAATCGACCACGAATTGCCGCCATCAGTTGATCGCATAAATCCTACGTCGAGCACATATACCGTATCCGGATTTGTAGGGTGAACTCTTACCTGACCAAAATACCAGCTAAAATTACTCGCACCACCAGTCAATTCATTGTCAGTATCAACACTCATCCAGTTATCACCATAGTCAGTAGTTTTATACAAACCAATGATAAAGCTGCCATCGTTGTAAAGAGCATATGTTATGCTTGGATTTGATTGACTCATTGCCAAACCAATTCTTCCAATATTTTGTGTATTGGAATTAGGAAGTCCGGTTGAATCAGCAAGAAGTTCCCAATTGTCTCCTCCATCAGTGCTTCGATATATACCACTTGATGGACCATAAAGATGAGATGAGTTTGGTCTTCTTACACGTTCCCACATCGCAGCCAATAAAAAATCAGGATTGGTCGGATCCATCACTATATCAATCGCTCCTGTAGAATCAGATATAAAAAGAGACTGGCTCCAGCTCTCTCCAGCATCGGTAGATTTATAAATACCTCTTTCGGGATTAGGTGTAAAGTACGAACCTACAGCAGCAAGATAAACTATATTTGGATCTGTGGGATGTACAATAATGCGGCCAATTGATGTTGTATTTACTAATCCCTTATGCTCCCACGTTAATCCGGCATTAGTGGATTTAAATACACCGCCGCCCGGAAAATTATTATGCCCTCCGTTTGCTTCTCCAGTCCCCACATAAATTATATCCGGGTTCGAAGGATCAATCCCAATATCACCGATTGTAAGAACATTTAACGAATCAAATACAGAAAACCAGCTTCCACCCATATCTGTTGATTTAAATACTCCTCCTGTTGCAAAAGCAGCATAGATGATATTAGGATTAGCAGGATTTATTTCCAGATCAACAACCCTTCCACCAACATTGTTTGGTCCGGCAAAATCCCACTGTGCAATACTTTCTCCTTTGGATAATCTTTTTGCTTTTGTTTTCCTTTGTAATTGATGAGCCTCATTTAATGCATCCATATATGCATCCGGATCAGAACCCATATATGGAAATACCCTTTGCAAATATGCCCATTCATATGGTCGCTGATCAGGACCAGGCTGGCCTTTTTGGTATTTATCTAATTCTATCTCTTTGAAATTCTGAACCTGATCTTGAGATTGATAAAAATAAAATGACAAGAATAGAGTAACAATAAAAATAAGGGATGTAAATAATTTCATTATGATGACTTTCTGTTATTACTGGTATTCCTAAATATCACCAAATTAGTATTCTGTATCAATGAAATTTGTGGTGATTTTGAAGAATATTTTTGTTACAATTCGATACAAATAAAAAATTTCTGTATTGATATTATTGTCTCATACATTCTATTAGAAACAATAAATTAGGAGGGAGTACGATGAAAGAAAATTATTTGTGCCCGCATTGTAAAGGTTCCTTAAACGTTGATGAGAAAATTGTATTTTCTGTCCGTAACAAACATGGAAATCCTGGCCTTATCTTTCTCCACCCTGAATTAGGGAATTATGAAGCAATTAAAAACGAGTCCTTTTCATTTGAGGATGGTGAACATCTGGAGTATCGTTGCCCGATATGCCATAAAAAACTTGCTTCTGATATTCACGATAATCTTGCACGAATAATCTATGTGGATGAGGCAAATCAACAGTTCCATGTTTTATTTTCAATGATTGCGGGTGAGCAGAGTACATTTAAAATGGTGGGCGATAATGCAGAGGTATATGGTGAGCATACTACTCATTATCTGGACTTACTTGGAATGAGATAGCGAGTTCCCGAAAGGTGAGGCAACTTTTTACCGGTTGATCGTGCTGTACTATATATGTTCCGTTTGTAGATATTCTGAACTAAAAAGTTTTAACTTTCCATCTTTAGATCTTTTTAGTGTGTGAATACCTATTGAACGCATATTAGTGAACCCGGTGCCGTTTAATGATTTGGTTGTTTGCTTAAACAAAACCTTAACTTCATCTTCAGTAATAGATAATAATTGCATATCTTCCAATTCATACGCCATTTCAAAATTCTTGAATACGTATTCCATACCCTCTTTGGTGGATCTTAATTGTGGACTGTCTTCGTGAATAGTTCGAAGTACACGTTCTTTATCTTCAGCTTGTGTTGCCTCTAAATTTTCTTTAATAATACCAAACGCTTCAACCCTTATTTTTTTCTGCTCAGGAGTAAGATTTGTAAGAGGTTTTAACTCCGGTTGCTTATTTTGGTTTTGTAAAAAGTTTTCAGGTAGCTGATCTGTATTGTTTTGTAACTCTTCATCAAGGGACTTATTTTCATTTGATTCGCATCCTGATATTAAAAGGGGCATCATTATAAACAGTATGACTGATGAAATATGTTTCATTACTTCCTTCCTATTTAAACAACATTATTACTACGAATTTTATAACATTTTACAAATTTTAATTTTCTAATACAGATAATATTCTTTGGAGCTCTTCGTCCGAAACATTTAGTAAACCAATGGGTACTAATCTTGGTGTAAGTTCTAACCATTCACCATTTTTCTCGAAGACTGATTTAAAAAGTGGAAGTGCACTGTTTAGATCCCCATTATTAACCAAAGTAACAGCATGCCAATATTTCATCTCTTCATTGTCGGGAAACATACTTTCTGCAGTAGAATACTCTTCCATTGCAAGCCGCATATCACCATGCTCAACAGCAAGATCACCATTATTCATATGTTCATAAGCACGAAATACCCTAAGTAAACGTTTTAATTCCTTAACCGGTTCAGGATGATCTTCGACACGAAGGTCAATTAATTTGTCCTCCCAAACTTTTCCGGAAGATTCTCCTTTAACAATTAGAATACTTGCAGATTGTTTACCCCTTATATCTCCTCCTGCATTCTGAGCAGCTTCTAAAGTGATTATCAGTCTTTCAGCAAGTGGTCCGGTACTGTTTTCAAAAGCTTCAGCCATTGCAGGCCATACTTTGTCGTTTTTCATCAAATTTGCCTGAACTGAAAAGTTTTCACCAACAATGTGTCCGGCTCCGGGAATACAATTATTTCCTGTGTATGCTTCCACACTCCCATCTGCACCTAAAACTGCAAGTTGTCTTACATCTCTGCCATCATCGGATGCGATTAGTGCCTCAACTACCTGATTAGCAGTTTTACCCCGTTTTAATAGAGCTAATCCACGCGGACCAAATGAGACGTTAACAAAAGACTGTGTTGCCACAACCCCTACGCCTGCTTCACCCCACGCAACAATGGAACCGACCGAAAACCAGTGTGATTGAACAGCAACACCCATCTCACCGGTTTCAGGATCGCGTGCTACGATTGAATATGTATGAGCAAACGGATCAGAAAAAAATTTAAGCTGTGACAATGCTATTTCCGATAAGCAAAAAACTAAAATTAGTGAACATATTACTGATTTCATTTTTTTAAGTCCTTTCCATTAAAAACTCCATGTAAAAATAACAATATTCAATTATCAAATAACAAACAATAATCAATACATAATTATAAAACAGGTCTCGAAAATTAATCTTTAATCTAACCAATCCAGTTTGAAATTTAGGAATTTATATTTATTTGAGTTTTATTATTAGGTTTTTTGGAACTTTTTCATAGAAAATGGTGATTTCAATTTTCCACAAATTATTTTACATAGTAATCATCCTTTATCAATCTTACTTGTAATTAGCCGGAGATAGAATTATTTTTATGCATAATTAGACTCATGAAATGAAAAATCAAATTACATTTATTTGTAATAGAGAAGTAGTCAATGCGAAAGTTCATCCCGGATTATCTCTTTTAGATTTTTTACGGAATAATTTATTGCTTACAGGGGCAAAAGAAGGTTGCCGGGAAGGAGATTGTGGTGCCTGCACTGTACTAATCGGTGAATTAATAGGTGATCAAGTAACTTATCAATCCGTAAATTCCTGTCTCAGTCCTATCGGAAATGTAACCCGAAAGCACGTAGTCAGCGTTGAAGGCTTGAATAATGGCAACGATCTCTCGGTTGTACAAAATGCATTTGTTGAAGAGGGTGCATCACAATGCGGTTTTTGTACACCAGGTTTTATTGTTTCGTTAACAGGCTACTTTTTAACAAATGAAAATTTTGTATTTGATGATGCGGTTAATTCGATGGATGGAAATATTTGCAGGTGCACAGGTCATTCTTCAATAATACGTGCCGGTAAAAAGAGTGCTGAAATCATATCCTCTAAAATATCTAATCATTCAGATCATATATCAGCATTGATAAACGCAGGACTTATCCCATCTTATTTTGAGGCGATACCAGACAGGTTAAAAGAATTGAAACAATTACAAGTTTCTGCTTCGGAAAAAGTTGAACCTTCATTTTATATTTCCGGCGGTACTGACCTGTTCGTACAAAAATGGGAAGATATTTTACACAATGATGTGATGTTGTTATCGTCTGACGGAATATCTTCAAACATAGTGGAGAAAAACGGAAAGTGTATTATTGGTGCAAATACAACTGTAAGTGATTTTATAAATTCAAAACTGATATCAAAAATATTTCCATTTATTGGAGAGCAGTTAAAACTTTTTGGTTCCCTGCCGATACGGAATCGTGCAACAATTGGCGGTAATATTGTTAATGCTTCTCCAATAGCTGATATGACAAGTATTCTACTGGCTCTTGATTCAACACTTCATTTAATAAAAAATGGTAAAAAGCGTAAATTAAAATTGAAAGATTTTTATAAAGGTTACAAAGATTTAGATTTAAGAGATGGAGAACTCATAGCTGAAGTTAGTTTTGAATTACCGAGCGAAAACTCATACTTAAATTTTGAAAAAGTTTCTCAACGTACATATCTGGATATCGCTAGTGCAAATTCATCGATCTTTATTGAAGTAAATAACTCAACGGTAAAGAAATGTAATATATCTGCTGGGGGTGTTGCTCCTGTTCCATTAATTCTTAAGAACACATCTGAATTCCTTAATGGAAAAGATATTCACTATTCAAACATATCTGAAGCCGTAACTATAGCACTTACAGAAATTAAACCGATCTCAGATGCACGCGGCTCTGCTGAATATAAAAGTCTTCTCCTCAGACAATTGATATATGCACACTTTATAAAATTATTTCCTCAATCGATTCACATTAAGGAATTAATATGACCAATTATGATGTTATAAGTCATGTAAAGGGTGAATCAAAGTTCTTGGATGATATGCTGACACCGGAGGGAACTCTATATGCTTCGATATATTACTCCAAAATAGCTTATTCCCGGGGAGAACCAGATTGGCGGAATTGTTCCTGATGAAGAATTGCTTGCTGAAGATATCGTTGAATTTATCGGTCAACCTATTGCAATTGTAGTTGCCGATACTTTATTAAATGCCAAGGCAGCTTCAAGGAAAATAAGAGCAGAAATTACCCCGCTTAAAGTTATTACTGATCCACGTGAAGCATATGCTAATAACAATCTGATAGTTCCGTCAAGAACTTTTAACCTCGGCGATGTTCACAAATGCTGGACACAATGTGATTATATCATCGAGGGAAAAGCTGAATCAGGTGGACAGGAACATTTATATCTTGAAACACAGGGAGCATTTGCTTACCCTGTTGAAGGCGGTGGAATAAAAATCATATCATCAACTCAATCGCCTACAGCAGTTCAGCGAGTAACAGCCAGGATACTTGGAGTTCCAATGCACAAGGTTGAAGTGGATGTGTTGAGGTTAGGAGGCGCGTTTGGCGGTAAAGAAGACCAGGCAAGTGCCTGGGCAGCATTGGTTGGTTTAGCATCATATAATTTGCAAAAACCTGTGAAATTAGTTTTGCCAAGACAGGAAGACTTAAGAATGACCGGGAAGCGCCATCCTTATTCATCCGATTATAAAATTGGTCTTAACAATGAAGGTAAAATCATTGGTTATGAAGTCACTTTTTATCAGAATGCCGGAGCTGCAGCAGATTTATCTCCCGCAGTATTGGAGCGAACACTATTCCATTGTACTAACAGTTATTACATTCCAAATGTTAAAGCAACAGCAATAAGCTGCAAAACAAATTTACCACCCAATACTGCATTCAGAGGATTCGGCGGACCTCAGGGAATGTTTGTAATTGAGTCCGCAATATATAAAGCAGCTGAAAAGATGGGAATGGATCCGTACGAAATACAGAAGAAAAATCTTTTAGATGAAGGTGATGAATTCCCATACGGACAAAAAACTGAAAACTGCAACACAATCAAAACCTGGGAGAGAGCGGAAAAAAAGTATGCTGTAACTGAGATTAGAAAAAAAGTTCAAGACTTTAATGCAAATAATGATTTGTACAAAAAGGGTTTTGCATTTATGCCTATATGTTTTGGTATTTCTTTTACAAATACTTCGATGAACCAGGCAAGTTCATTAGTACATGTTTATACCGATGGGAGCGTTAGCGTTAGCACAGCAGCAGTTGAAATGGGTCAAGGTGTTAATGATAAATTAAGAAGAGTGGTTGCGGAAATTTTTTCAATAGGAATTGATAAAGTAAAAACTGAAAGTGCAAACACCACCAGAATTGCAAACACATCTCCAACAGCAGCAAGCAGTGGCGCTGATCTAAATGGAAAAGCTACACAGCAAGCATGTAATAATATTCTGGCTCGCTTGCAAAAAGTAGCTGAAGAAATTCATAGTGTGTCATCAGATTCTGATGTTCAAATAAAAGATGAATATGTATTTGTGGATGGTACAAGAACGGAATTAAGCTGGAATGAATTAATCAAAACTGCCAATTTAAAAAGAGTAAGCTTATCTTCTCATTCATTCTACGCGACACCAACAATCCATTTTGACAGAGAAAAAGAAAAAGGGAAACCATTTGCCTATCATTCATATGGCACTGCAGTAATCGAGGTCACAGTGGATTGTCTGCGCGGTGTTTATAAAATTGATTCTGTAAAAGTTGTTCACGATTTTGGTAAATCATTCGATCCCCTGGTAGATCTGGGTCAGGCAGAAGGTGCAATTATGCAGGGCTTAGGGTGGATGACTATTGAAGAAGTTATTTATGATAAGAATGGTAAACTGCTTACAGACGCCCTGTCAACTTACAAAGTTCCTGATATTCATTTCACACCGGATGTTCAGGTTGAATTCCTTGAAGATTCAGAAAATCCGCTCGGTATATTCAAATCCAAAGCAATTGGTGAACCACCATTGATGTATGGTATTGGCGGATACTTTGCCATCCTGAATGCCATAAAAGAATTCAGACCTGGTGTTGAATTTAACATTTCAGCACCTATAACACCCGAAAAAGTTTTAATCAATCTTTATAGCAAAGTTGAGTTAAATGTTACTACATAAGGGACAGTTATATATATATTCCGTGTATTGAAACATTTCAATTTCAGACTTCTAGATTGTATATATTTATTCAGAACTCTCACTTTCATTGCTTATTGATTATTTTTATGTGCTGGTTTTCTATAAATCTCTCGTCAGATCTCCTAAATTTACCTTCCTCCCTTTAGTGAAAGTTATTTCTCTAACAAAATTCAAGTTTCCAAATAAGTATTTGTACCCTTTCATTCCGCGAATAATTTTCATTCTATTTTTGAGCATTCTTATTTCATTTTCAGTTGCTTCTCTTCTTTGTCCAAGCTTTCCAAAAAGTTTAATTGCCGGATAATTATTAAACCTTCCTTTAAAAAGAGATTTTAACCAAAACCACCTATTACTATTCACTGCCAATACACATATTTCCTTATTTTCTTCAGCTTGATGCAGTAACATTGAAGAAAATTTCTCAAAATAGTATCCTGTTTGATTATCATTTAAGAATAACGAACCAATTGGTGTTACGGTTGGAATATTCTCAGAATTAAGGTATGCAACCGATACGTAAAAGTTTGAATTTAAACTCTTATTGAAATGATCTTTTATCTTATTCCAATTCGTTTTTAAATCCACTTCCGTTTTCCCTCCTGCAAGAAATGTTTAGAATAATTCCCATTTTCCTTAAAACCTAAAGGAATCTATTGGAAGATTCTTAATATAAATTCTGATAATTTTTTGTTGTTGTATTTTTCCTTTTTAACATCCCCGTGAATAATACCAAACATTCGGCAATCCATTGTCCCCTAAAATTTTTATCCAACCTTCAAATTTTTTTCAATCAACTCATATTCGTTC
>JARRKK010000176.1:0-8684 GCA_037388105.1 Ignavibacteriaceae bacterium
ATTTGAATCTGGGATGATTGAACAGTAATTTCTTTTTCTCCGGTATTCATTATTACTAGTGCTTGTTCACCTTCATATGTTTTAATTATCACATATAAATCTTCACCAAAGTAGATATGACGAAACTTCCCTTTGGACAATACTGGATATTCTTGCCTAAGTTTTAATAATTCTTTTAAGTAATAAAACATTTCATTCTGCTTTTCTGATCTTCCTGCTTCTAGGAATGCATTTGTTGTATCTTCAGAAAAACCTCCTGGAAACGGCGCTCTTAATTCACCGTGAGATTTACCTCCTGAGATTCCTATTTCTGTACCATAAAAGATAACAGGAATACCTCTAGTAAAAAGTAGAAGATTCAATGCCAATTTAACTTTTTTATCATTTCCATTTGCGATGAACATTGCGCGTTCCATATCATGATTATCCATAAACACAACTAGATTATTTGGGTCATCGTAAACTATATCTTGAGCTAATGTTTCATAAACTTGAGAAATACTTTTTTCACCAGATAAGTAAAGTCTAACAGCATCAGCAAATGCAAAGTCTGTAGCAACCGGAAGACTAGATTCAAATTCGTGCTCCCGAACTGGAGAATTGTTTTGATATCCGGAGATGACAGAAGGTACACCTTTCCAAATTTCACCAACGATACTGAAGCTGGGATATTCGGTTAAAATTGATGCAGCCCACTCCGAGAGATATTTTTGATCAGAATATGGGTAAGTATCTTCTCGAATTCCATCTATTCCTGAATACTCTATCCACCATAAAGTGTTTTGAATTAAATACTTTTTTAAGAAGAGATTACGCTGGTTTAGATCAGGCATATAATCTTCAAACCAACCATTGGTTGTAAACTTTACTGTTGAGCTGTCACCATGAATATCAAGAAAAGCCAATTTATCATGATGTGTAATAAGATGGTTTTGAGGTGTTCCATTTAACCAATCATTCATAGGTAAGTTATTGGTCCAAAAATGATTAATCCCAATGTGATTACTAACGTGATCCATAATGATTTTTATACCATGCTTGTGCGCTTCCTGGACCCCGTCAATATCAGTTGATCTAAATTCTTCAAGGGAATCACCAATTGTATTATTTGTTGGATTGCCATCACAAAACCTGTCTGCAAATATCAAATAAATAACATCTTCATTATTAAAGCCTTTATGGGACTCAACTTGAAATTCACGTGAAAGAATTGGGTACTCACGCTTAATTTCCTTATTGTCTTTCCTTATTGTTAGTACATATTCACCTTCAGGAATATCATTCGGTATAAAAACATCAACGAAAAGATAGTTTGAGTTTTCAACTGAATGAATATTTATTATTTCCAATCGTTCTTCATCAAAGTTCACATCAGCATTACTCAGATTCTCACCATAAACCATCAACTGGACTACGTTCCATTTCATTCCAGTCCACCAGTTAGGCGGTTCAATCTTATTTACACTTAATGATTGAGAAAAGGAAACAGAATTGCAGAAAAAAACTAAAAATGCAAAAGAAATCTTTAATTTCGGTAACCTGCAATTAATATTATAGGGCATTAACTGTGCTAAAATATTGCATAGATGAACGGTGCCAATGCTGAACCCTGAGTTAATATTATCAGACCACCAAGTAGAAGCAGAAAAATTAAAATCGGTGCAAGCCACCATTTTTTTCTTACTTTAAGAAAATCCCAAAGTTCTGATAGAATTGATATTTTGCTCATGTTTTTACTCTTTTAAAATTGTCTTTCATAATCGATCTTTTCACTAACTTTTTTCTCTCTTTCCTCCCAGTAAGAGGATATAGAATTATCTGCTCTCAGCTTTAAAGGATCCACACCAAATATTTTTATTAAAAATCCAATAGGTGTAACGATAAGATAAAATAAAACTGTTAATATAACCCTCGACATAAACCAACCAAGAATAATAGCCAAAGTCATCCATACTTTATTTATTGGTTTAAGCACCTTTGGCATCGCTGCTCCTAAAAGAATGAGGAGTAAGCCTATGCAGCCAAAATATACAAACGCTGATTTATCAAATAAATATAAAGTAATACCAATAAGCAGCAATACAATACCCACAGTAAGGCCAAACTTACGTAAGCTGCGTTTATCTTCCTTTATTAATATTATCTCCTCTTGTATCATTCTTTGTTCTTAATCCAATTCATATTCTTTTTTCCAATCAACATCATCTTCAACTGGCTGTTGATTATTTTTATCAAATAAATAATTGCCCATAACAAGATAATCCATATCAGTTCTCATAAAACAGCGGTATGCATCCTCCGGTGTGCAAACAATTGGCTCGCCTCTTACATTAAAGGAAGTATTAATAATCACTGCACAACCGGTATTAATCCTAAACTGCTCAATTAATTTATGATATTTAGGATTTGTTGCTTTGTGCACTGATTGTAATCTTGCTGAATAATCGACGTGTGTAATTGCGGGAATATCGGACCTTACTATGTTTAATTTATCAATACCGAATAATTTAGATTCTTCCTCACTCATTATTTTTCTTCTATCACTTTTTATATCTGCAACGAGAAGCATATAAGGACTGTCGGCATCAATATCAAAATATTCAGATACATTCTCCCTGAGAACCGAGGGTGCAAAAGGTCTGAAACTTTCCCTGAATTTTATTTTCTTGTTCATTACAGATTGCATCTTTTTTGATCGAGCATCACCAATTATCGAACGTGACCCTAATGCACGCGGACCAAATTCCATTCTACCCTGGAACCATCCAATTACCTTTTCATCTGCAAGTAAATCCGATACTTTCCTAATTAGTTCATCTTCATTTAGTTTTTGTGATTGATAATTACCATTCTTAATAAAATTCTCTATATCAATATCAGTATATTCAGGACCCAAGTATGAGGGCATCCCCGGCTGCAGGTTGTATCCATATATTTTTAAATGGGCCTTCTTTTAACAATCTACCATTAGCAACACAATTTAATGCTACTCCACCTGCAAGAGCTAGATTGGTTGAGCCGGTTTCCTTGAATACGTGATTACCCATTTTCATCACAATCTCTTCAGTTACTTCTTGTAAAGATTTTGCGAGATCCATTTCTCTTTGTGTTAACTTACTTTCAGGTTTTCGTGGTGCTCCTCCAAAAAGTTTATCAAACTGCTTATTGGTCATTGTTAAACCGGCACAATAGTTAAAGTATTCCATATTCATACGGAATGATCCGTCATCTTTTACATCAATTAAATGATCATAAATAAGCTGTTTATATTTTGGTTCTCCATATGGCGCAAGTCCCATTACTTTATATTCACCTGAATTTACTTTAAAACCTGTATAATAAGTAAATGCAGAATATAGTAAGCCTAAAGAATGTGGAAATTTAATTTCTTTATATAGTTCTATGCGGTTATCAATACCAATTCCATAACTGGTAGTTGTCCACTCACCTACGCCATCCATTGTAAGAATTGCCGCTTACTTAAACGGTGACGGATAAAATGCTGAGGCAGCGTGTGATACGTGATGTTCAGGAAATAAAATCTTACCATTATAATCCAATTCTTTTTTTATCAATTCTTTCATCCAGATTTTTTCTTTAATCCATAATGGCATTGCCTTTAAAAATGATTTTATTCCAATTGGCGCATAAGTAAGATAGGTTTCTAATATCCTTTCAAATTTGAGAAATGGCTTATCATAGAAGGCAACAAATTCGAGTTTATCACCCTTAATTCCAACAAAATCCAAACAAAAATTAATTGCATTTACGGGGAAGTTATAGTCATGTTTTTTACGAGTAAACCTCTCTTCCTGTGCTGCTGCAATTATTTCTCCATCTTTTATTAAACAAGCCGCACTATCGTGGTAGAATGCAGATATACCTAAGATGTACATTAAATTCTTGAAACTTTAGAATTATTATTGAATAACGTTTAATTTGTCTAGCCAGGGTTGTACCCATTTAACATTTGGTGCTAACATTGGCACTGCATTTATTTTGCCACCAAACCCCAGACCTCTTATAGCAAAACTACTCAGGTTAGTAACTTCAATTGAATCAAGCAAATCAAAGTCGATGCCTATACCATATTTAAGTGCCAGGTTAACCGTGTAGTTGTTCATAATGCCTGTTGCTTTTTGAAAACTCAACTTCCTCTTTAATTCATCCTTTTTAATATCATTAAGCTGAATTCCTTTTGTTAATTGGTCTTTATCGTCTGTTGTGCTTTGATAGTAAGCGTAAACTTTAGCATCGCTAATATAAACAGAATCCAGAAATTTATTTTTAAGTACCTGGAAAAGATAATTATCAACCCACATATTTGTTTCTGCCTCTACTTCAGGTAGCAAATTGTATCCTCTCTTAAAACCTTCACGAGAAAGTAACTCCTGTTCAATAATAGATCTGATTTTTTTATTGAGAAAAGCACTCACAGTAGTAATATCATATCCATCTGTTACAAATCCATCAAACACAAGGATTCTAATAAATTGTTTTAGTGATATGGGTTCGGAATTAAAATCCAGATAATTCATATTTAAGATATTCTCATCGATATTTTCTTCAATGAACAAAACATCCTCGGTTTGAAGTCTAAATCGTAAGCTATCTGATATAAGATTGTTTTCATATTTCCATTTAAATCTTGCTGAAATATCTCCTGCTAAAATTTTGAACAATGATGGATTTACCTTAATCTCCTTATCACTGAAAAAAGTTTTAAAATAATCAGCATACAAAATGTTTGATTTTCTTGCTTTAATTATTCGTTCAACCTCTTTTTTTGAATCTATCATTTCACTCCCCAAAGGTAAAAGAGATTCAATTCTGTTACTTAATTTAAAAATATACCAACCATCAGGTGTAAAAATTGGAGCAGTATATTCACCAATACTAAGACTGTAAAGTGAATCTTCTATTGTATTATCCATCTGACCATAAACAACATCTATCGGATCTACCTGTTCGCTCGCTTCAGGTCTATATGAAAGTAAAGTATCGAACATAAGTCCATTATTTAATAAAGCGTATAAATTATTAATTTCAGTATCTGAATCTGAGAAGATAAAATTCACTTTTAATTTGGTATTAAAACGATTAAACCCCTCTGCCATTTCTTGATTCGATATTTGAATTTTATCTGTAATTTCTTTTTTATAAAGAGCATCTCTAACAAATAACTTATTGAATTCACTTTTTGTAAACTCCATTACTTCAGTTTTATCTAATCCTAAAATTGTTGCTTCCTGAGCCCATAATTTTTCCGCTATTAGAGTGTATAAGAATTCCAATTTTGAAGTTTGAGATTTAGATTTATTTTGACGTTCTAACCAAGGAGTGAATTCGTAACGTTTAATAAATTCTTCCTGTGAAATATTTTTCAATCCAACTCTTGCTACCGGATCAGACGCTATATCCTGTGGATTGACCGAACAATAAAATCCTGAAATAATAGTTAGTACAATACAATAAACTGATTTCATTTTAAATTATTAAAAACGGATAAATAATAAATAGAATAATAAAATACTAAATTTGGTTACTTAATTAAACTGCATTACCTGTATATTATTTAAGCCTGATTCTGAAATAAATCATTAAGTTCATTTTAGAATGAAACGAAAAACACTAGCATCACAAAAAAGTATATCAAAACGACTATCTAATAAATTGGTACCAAAATGGTATTATCTGATATTAATTGTTATTCCGGTGGTACTAGTTGTTTCTCTAGAAATTCTTCTAAGGGTAATTAATTACGGTCTCGATTTTACTACTTTTAAATCAATCTCCAGCTATTACCCGGAAAAACTATTCTTAAATCCAGATCTTCCTTATAAATATTTCAGTGATTTAGAGAATATTCCCACCGTCTTACCTGAAGGTTTTGATATGATAAAAAAGGAGAATACTTTTCGTGTATTTGCTATTGGAGGCAGCACAACTGCAGGTTGGCCTTATGTACCTAACGCTTCTTTTCCGAGGCAGCTAAAAAGACGACTTGAATTCTTATTTCCATACAACTCAATAGAGGTAATAAACTGTGGGATATCTGCGATAAACAGCTATACACTTAGGGATATTGTATCGGGGATTTTGGAACAGCAGCCAGATTTGATAATCATCTACGCGGGTCATAATGAATATTACGGCGCACTAGGAGCAGGTTCATCTGTGTCGCTTGGTAAATCTCCTTCACTTGTAAATTTATATCTCTGGCTAAAAGATTTCAGAACAACGCAGCTAATAGAAAACAGTATTACAGGTGTTTATAGTTTATTTGGTTCCAATGAGCTGGAAAATAAGTTTAAACAAAAAGAAACTTTAATGACCAGAATGATCGGAGAATCTTTAATAACTCTGAATAGTGAAACTTATTATAATGGAATGGAACAGTTTAAAATAAACTTGCATGAAATTCTAGACGATATAAAAAAATCAGGAATACCAGTTATTATTGGGACATTGACATCCAACACAAAAGATTTTAATCCTTTTATATCTTTAAAAACAGATAAGCTTCCTGCTGCAATTGATATTTTTAATCAAGCAAATGATGAATTAAATAGCGGAAATATCCATAGAGCGGATAGTTTATTTACGTATGCAAAGGATCTTGATGCACTCCGGTTCAGGGCACCTGAGATGATGAATGAAGTGATAAGAGAACTGGGTGAAGAATTTGATGTCAAAGTGGTTGAAATCGATTCTGCCTTTAGAATGAATAGTATGGATGGGATTGTTGGTTACAATTTAACTGTCGATCATCTTCATCCAAATATAGATGGTTATAATTTAATGGCGGTAACGTTTTACAAAACGATGGAAAGGCTTGGATATATTGCGGATAGTAGCAGAATTAATATTGATGACATGCAGCTTGATAGAGTGCTTGCTGCAAGGTTTCCATTTACGCGACTGGATTCCACAATCTCCGAAATGAAGATAATTGAACTTACAGGTACATACCCTTTTGTACCAAAGGGAGAAACTAACTTAAAGAAATTAAATTATAGAATTGAAGATTTTGTTGATAGCCTTGCTTTGAAGGTAATTAATAATGATTTAAAATGGGAAACAGCTCACACTCTTTTGGCAGATAGGTATTTTGAGGAGGTGAATTATAATGGATTCATCAAGGAGATTGATGTGATTATACAAGAACGACCATATTTTGATCAGCCATACGAATACTTAATTACACGATTAGTTGATGCGGGATTACCAAAACAAGCACTGCCCTACTTGCAGAAACTCTATGATTTCAAACCCTCATACTTTGCAACTAAATGGCTCGGCCAAATTCTGTTATACGAAAATAAATATGAGCAAGCGCTAAAGTATTTAAAGGAAGCAGTAGACTTTGATGAGGCTGATTCACAAACCTGGTATAATTTAGCAGGTGCATACTCTTACAATAATCAGTATGAAAATGCACTAAATGCTATAAAGAAAAGCTTAGAGTTAAATCCTCAGAACAAAATTGCATTTAATTTCTATCAGAATCTCTTAAAGTATAACGAACAAAAAAAGCCGGTTCAAAACTGAACCGGCTTAAAAGTAAATTCTAATTAATATATTCTATTTCATTAGAATCATTTTCTTCGTTGCAGTGAAGCTGCCAGCAGTTAAAGTGTAGAAATAAATACCACTGGAAAATTGCTCGGCATTAAAAGTTGCTTCATACACACCTGAGGTTTGTTCTTCATTCAATAATGTTGCAACTTCCTGTCCCAGAAGGTTATATACTTTCAAAGTAACTAAACCAGCCTCGGTTACTGTATAACGGATCTTCGTTGAAGGGTTGAATGGATTTGGATAATTCTGCTCTAACTCAAATCGAGCAGGAGTTAGATCATCCAATTTCTCAACACTCGTTGTAAAATCACCAAAGAAGTTGTTCAGAACAATATCAGGTCCATCTGCTAAGATAAAATTATGATTTACACCAAAACCACCCTCATTATCAAGCGGACTTGATCCTCCGTTAACTGTATCAGCACCCGGGTACATCATTGCATACTTATATTCAAACACACCTCCGCCTTCAGTGCCGCCGGGTATAAAAACGGTCCTGCTATACATATTATTACCCATATCGGTTAATACATACATTGTAGGTGGATTTCCCATCGTATCAGTAGGACACCAACAACCTGAACTCCAATCACCAAGGAAGCTAGCGCCACCTCTCATACCAACAAATTCTAATGTTGAGGGATCAACCTGTTTATCGTTGTACTGATTAACAGGATTACTCATATCAACATTAAATGTAACATTTATATCGTTTGCAAGTGTATCGAATATTGGAAAAATTCGGAACTATTGTTGGGAGATCAATTGTACTGCCATCTGCTACGTAAATATGCCATCTGTCTTCACCAGTTTCCCAGCCACCATTGGAGAATCTTGCATCGGGAAAAGCCTTAAATTTCCATTTTGTCGAATCACCCTCACCCGCAATATCTGTAGAGGTAACGCTTAGTGTAGTTCTATAAATACCCGCATTAAACGGATCGACAACTGTTGTTCTATTACCCGCTACATCTGAACCAAGACCATCCCAATCCAGACCCATTACTTGTATGGAATCCTCGTCTCCATTAAATGCACCACCAGCACCAATACCCAATATGCTGCTGATATCAGCAGTGAAATTTAATGTATTAGTTATCCCA
>JARRKK010000177.1:0-2244 GCA_037388105.1 Ignavibacteriaceae bacterium
GAGTAAGGTGGTTTTTAATAATTATATAGTATATAATTTTTATTATGATGAAAACAATTTTGTGAATCGTATAATTATACACTTGTATGATAGTGATAAAAAGGAGTTTGTACTAGCAACAAGAATTTTTCAAAGATATTATAAATAAAGCCTAACCCGCGGCTCAACGCGACCGCCAAATCGGTGCGGTGTTTTTAGTGTTTTTGGCTTTGGTTTTTCGTCTGGCATTCTTGTTCGGGGAATTTGTTCTTAATAATAAACTTGCCTTCGGTGCGTATGAAGAAAGTTACGCACCTTCGGCATAATCTTTAGCGTTTGTGCTTTATACGCATCCTTGTTATGGGCATCAGGTTAGGCACAACATCGTTATGTGGCAAGTAAGAAATGATTGCTTTATATTTAAAGAAACAATAATAAATCACTATGAATAAGGTTGAAGTAAAAAATAAAATAGTAGATTCATTAAAAGGACAAGAAGAAGTAGAAAGGATTATAGTATTTGGTTCTTTTAACACAAGTGATTCTCCTAATGATATTGATATTGCAGTGGTTCAAAATAGTTCTGAGAATTATTTAACACTAGCATTAAAATATAGAAGACTAGTTAGAAGTATTTCAAAAGAAATAGCTGTTGACATATTCCCCATTTTAGGGAAAAATAATAACAGCTTTTTCATAAATGAAGTGGCAACTGGTGAAGTGATTTATGCAAGAGGAAACTAAGAGTTGGCTTACATATTCAGAAGAAAATCTTGAAGCTGCAAAAGTTCTTCTTGAAAGTGAACTGTACAATCCTTGCCTTCACAACATCCAACAGTCAATTGAGAAAGCTTTAAAATCAATATTTATTGAAAAAGTAATTCCATTTAAAAAAACTCATTATATAATGGAATTAAAAAATATTTTAATAAAGAATGGAATTACAATAGAATTAACAGAAGATGAATGTGATTTATTAGACAGTATTTATTTACCCACCAAATATCCTATTGGAAGTGCACTTCCAGATTTTTATCCTGATAAAGAAATTTGTAAGAATTCAATTACATTAGCTGAACGAGTAATAAAAGAAGTTAAAAATATAATTAGTTAAAATGCCACATAACAATGCAATTTAAGTTGACAGCATTTTACGCATTCTGCTTTTTAGAGAATTTTTAAGTAGTTAATCCGCATAAAGTATCTTGTTCAATGTAGTCAAATTAATTAATAGTCATGCAAACTGTGCTTTATCATAAACGGAAAGTTAAGCACAGTTTGCTTAATCTTTGGCAGAAGTGATAAATAAAAATTTCTTGTTATGGGCTGCAACTTAATTGCGATTCGTTATATCCCCCTAAATATCCTAGCCCACCTAATGCCAGAAAAAATACCGCCTTCCGATTTCAATCTATCCACCGACCAATAAATAAACATTGCTTTTCCGATAATCATATCTTCATCAATAAAACCAAAATGCCTGCTGTCGTGGCTATTACTAAAGTTATCGCCAATAACAAAGTAATGATCTTTCTTTACAATATAGTCCCTAACAGGTTTTTCTTCAATAGTTATCACCGAGCCTTCTTCCCTAACTACCCTTTTTCCATATTCAAAAACAATCAATTGTTTCCAGATATGAATATTTTCCGGATTGATGTGAATCGTATCTCCCCTGGCAGGGACCCTTATAGGTCCGTAATTGTGATTGTTCCAGCCTGATCCATTATAAAATATTCCCTCATCTTCCTTACCTTCCGGTTTAATATTTTGTAATAATCGTAGAGCATTTTCAGGCACGCTTAATTCACTTCCGTTCTCATAAATTCTTTTGTTGATAATCCGTAAAGTATCACCGGGAAGAGCTATAACTCTTTTTACGAGATTAACCGAATAGTATGGCTTGCTGCTTTCAGCAACTGAAGGAAAACCAAATATAACAACATCATTAACCTCAGGTTTACTTAGATCCAGTAAATTTACTGATGGAATTGTGAAGCCTAAAATCGGGAAATATGACGGAGTCTTAATTTTATATGCAGATAAATTAACTATAATAAAATCACCTGGAAGTAAAGTATTTGCCATAGATGCGGTAGGAATCTGAAACGCACCAAGAAAGAATGCCCGAATAAAGATTATCAGAAGGATAAAAATTATCAGGATGATGAAATATTTTTTTAGTCTTTTAATAATCTTCCTAAATAATTTTTAACTCTCTCTAATCTCTGCCTGCGGCAGGCAGGTCTCTCTTAATAAGAGTGA
>JARRKK010000177.1:2263-7856 GCA_037388105.1 Ignavibacteriaceae bacterium
TCTAATCCCTGCCTGCGGCAGGCAGGTCTCTCTTAATAAGAGTGAGACTTATTATCATTAAGTCTTGAAACGAATCGTTCTGTCAGAATATTAATAAAACGATATCATCTCAAATAATCTCTTCTCTTAAATCATTTTGTGTAACATATTGAATTGCCACGACTTTTAAGTCGTGGTACCTAAAGAACTAATACACCTAACGGCTTTAGCCGAAAAAGGTTTGGCTAAAGCCAAGCAATGCTTTTTTATTTATTAACCACGAGCTGAAGCTCGTGGCAATTCATCCGGATTTTAATACGCTTTCATAAGATGAGGGTTAGGATTAGTTCAAAACCTGTCAATAACTAATAATTTGAGATAATATTTTTGCTGTCTGCAATTCATTAGTAAATTATTAATGACACATTATTCATCCAGTTGCAGTACTGCTAAAAAAGCTTCCTGTGGAATTTCAACATTACCGACCTGTTTCATTCGTTTCTTACCTTCTTTCTGTTTTTCAAGAAGTTTTCTCTTCCTCGTAATATCGCCGCCATAACACTTTGCAAGAACATTTTTACGTAATGCTTTAACAACAGATTTTGAAATAACCTTTGAACCGATCGCAGCTTGTATTCCAACTTCAAACATTTGTCTTGGAATTAAATCCTTAAGTTTACTACAAACTTTTCTTCCCCAGTCGTAAGATTTATTTCGATGCACGATAACAGAGAGAGCATCTACAGGTTCACCGTTCAACAGAATATCTAACTTTATCAGATCAGACTTATTATATCCCATAAAACTATAATCGAATGATGCGTACCCCCGGGTTGTAGATTTTAACTTATCATAAAAATCAAATATTATTTCGGAAAGCGGGAATTCAAATTCCAGATCAGCACGTGTCGGATCTATATACGTAGTATTTTTATATGTGCCACGTTTCTCCATTGCAAGCTTCATTACATTACCAACATATTCAGATGGAGTAACGATCTGAGCCTTAATATAAGGCTCTTCAACAAAATCAATATTTCCAACCTGTGGCATATCAGCGGGATTGTCAACAATTATCTTTTTGCCGTCTTTCAGATAAACATAATATTCAACATTCGGGAGAGTGGTAATTATGGATTGATCATACTCTCTTAGTAGCCGTTCCTGCACAATTTCCATATGAAGCATTCCCAAAAAACCACAGCGGAATCCAAAACCTAATGCTACTGATGTTTCCGGCTGATAAACCAATGCCGAGTCATTTAATCTGAACTTGTCTAGCGCATCTCTTAAATCTTCAAAGTTATCTGAGTTAGTTGGATATAAACCACTGTAAACCATAGGCTTTACTTCTTTATATCCGGGTAATGCCTTATCAGCAGCATTTTTTTGATGTGTTACCGTATCCCCCACTTTCGCATCTTTAACCTCTTTAATACCGGGAATAAGGTATCCTACATCACCCGCTGAAAGTTCCCCAGTTTTAATCTTATGCAATCCAAGCACACCAATTTCTTCCGCTTCAGCAAACTTATCGACAGCAAAGAATTTAATCTTATCATTACACTTAATAGTTCCGTTAAATACGCGTATATAAGCAATAGCTCCCCTGTATGAATCAAATATTGAATCAAATATAAGTGCCTGTAAAGGTTTATCAGGATCACCCGTAGGAGCAGGAATTCTTTTAACAATATTCTCCAATAATTCCTCAATGCCCAGGTTTGCTTTTGCACTTACTTTTAAAATTTCATCTTCTTTACATCCTATTAAATCAACTATTTGATGGGTGACTTTGTCTACTTCAGCACTTGCAAGATCGATTTTGTTGATTACCGGAATTATTTCAAGGTCTGCATCGAATGCCTGGTAAAGGTTGCTGATCGTTTGCGCCTCTACTCCCTGAGCTGCATCAACAACCAGCAAAGCGCCTTCACAAGCGGCAAGTGACCGAGAAACCTCATAACTAAAATCCACGTGACCAGGAGTATCAATTAAGTTAAGTGTATATTTTTTACCATCTCTTCCGCTATAATGCATCTGAATGGCATGAGACTTTATTGTAATACCCCTTTCTCTTTCCAATTCCAGATCATCCAATACCTGAGATTTCGCTTCACGTTCTGTAACTGCACCTGTCAGTTCTAATAATCGATCGGCTATAGTAGATTTTCCATGATCGATATGCGCAATAATGCAGAAGTTTCTTATAAGGTTCATACAAGTTTTTTAAAATGGATTATAAATATACTGACGGTAGTAATAGTATTAAAGGTACAACAAAAGATAGGTTTTTAGATATGCAACTGTATTAAAAAATTATGCAAAATAATATGTTTAGTGGAATGCATAATAACAAGGGATATACATCTAATCAAATTTTCAAATAAATATCAAAATTCATTTACACTACTGAAAATACAATCTGTTCGTTTTGTTGTTTAATAGTTTCAATTATAATACCTTCCCGAAGAGCGTTTTCAGAGACGGTTATATATTTAATATCTAGTATTTCAATCACTTTTTTTAATATTAATACCCCGGCCGGAATTATATCCGCTCTCTTTACTTCCATCCCCTTTATAGATAAACGGTCAACAGGTGTTTCACAATTTAATACATCTTCAGTAAGATCAAATAATTCAGATGCTTCAAATGTAAAACCATTAAGAGATTTAGCGAACTTATTATTCCTTCTGAAATATATAATGCTAGCAGCCGCATTTATTGTTCCTGACGTACCTGCTACACATTCAAACTGGTGATGCGAATGAAGATTAGATTTTGATAGTATCATATTGGAAATATATTGTTCACAATCATTAATACTGTCCGGAGAAACATTATAATGAGGAAAGAATTTTTTACTTAACCTTAATGCACCGATTTTTATACTTTCCGCAAAGATAATCTCACCTCTGTCACCAAGTAAAAATTCCGTACTTCCACCACCAATATCTACACAAAGTATTCTTTTCGTATTGGCTTTCAGGGCTTTAAGTACTCCGAGATAAATAAGTTCTGCTTCCTTAGTGCCATCGACTGCCTCAACAAATATCCCTGTTTCCTCATATACTTTTGTAAGAAACTCTTCTTTATTTTGGGCTTCTCTTACAGCACTTGTTGCAATCGCTCTTAACTCAGCACCGTAAAATTTAGCAATTGTATTGAAATCATTTAGTATATCAACTGCTTTCTCAATTTCACCTTCGGATATAAAGTTTAAGTCTTTACCTTTATGGAAACCCAATCTTATAACTTCTCTTTCTCGATCGATAATTTTGAATGAACCACCTTTCCTAACCTGTACAATTACAAGATGAAAAGAGTTCGTTCCCATATCAATAGCAGCAATACAATTTTTCATTATGCCTCTACTTTATTTAAAATTATTGTACAAAGTTGGTATACATCATCAACGGCTATATCCTCAATTAATTCTGATTTACGGATAAAAAATTTATTCGCACCACAAGGTGCCCAGTTAAACGGGTTGGTTGGCCCAAAAACTGAAATTTGCGGTGTATCAGTAGAACCCGCAACATGCATTATTCCTGTATCATTAGATATAAACAAACTTGATTTTGAAATTAATGAAGCAACTTCGGGAATTGATCTGTTCATAAATTCTCCCACCTCAAAATCAATTTTACTTTTTAATAATTTAATATCTTCTCTGTCTGCATCACTTCCGGTAAGATAAAAATTTGCATCAAAATCTCTGTTTAGTCTGCTGATGAGTTTGGCATACTTTTCTAACGACCATCGGTTAGGCGGTTTACCGGCACCAATGTGAAGACCAATAAGATACTCTTTGTCTTTAAAATTGTTTGCTTTAGTATACTCGTCAGTTTTCTCATCATCTCCACTATCGAAAGTAATTTCGGGTTTATAATTATCAGTATTTATGCCAAATGGTCTGACGATGTCTAAACTTCTTTCAGCAACATTCGAATCGGGGTGATTTGTCCAATCCAGCTTAACCCTTCTATCAAAAAAATAGGCGCTCTGATTAATTTCACCGTCAAGTGACTCAGGACCGATTCTTGTTTTTGAATTAGATAACCTGGCAATCAAGTTGCTTGTAAATGAGATAGCAACCACAACGGGAACAATTGTAAGATCGTAGTTTTCCTTTAACAATTTATGAAAACGGTTAAAATACGCCGGATTTACAAGCTTCTTTTTATCAAAAATGAAAAACCTGTCAACATATTTATTCTTAATTATACCGGGATAGTTAAATGGGCTTACTATCAGCGTGATATGAGTGTCACCGTAGGTTTCTTTCAAAGCTCTGAATAGTGAAACGCCGGATAGAAGATCACCCAGTTGATTATGCTGACGAACTATTAAAATTTTTTTGGGCGCAGGAATTTCTCTGCTTTTATTTTCTTCAACGGCCAGAGCTATTTTAAATATTGAATTAACAATCTTAAATATTAGAGTGTTTTTCGCCATATAAATTATTTATTTTCACCATCCTCGCTATCATCTGGTGTAATTTCCTTGAATTCTGCATCTTCCACATCTTTAAACCGATCCGTCTTTTTATACTGATTCTGTTTTAAGTCATCAATAGTAGGCTTAGGTGATGATGACCAGTATCTTGCAATTAGTTTTACCAGCCTGAAAGCAAGTAGAAAAAATATTACTAAAATTATAATTCTGAGAATTTTGTCTACCCCACTTTCTTCGATTCAGGTTTAAAATATTCTTTAACGCCTCTATCCTCCCTGAGAATTTGTTTACATAATTCCTCAAAATCTTCTTCTACATTTACAAAATCAATTTCAGATGAGTTTACAATAAGCAGTGGTGTACTATTATATCGAAAAAAGAAATGATTATATGCTTCACTAAGTTCTTCAATATAACTTCTGGTAAGCGCTCTTTCTATCTTGCGATGTCTTTTCTTTATGTTATACATTAACTTATCTACAGATGACTGAAGAAAAACCACAAGATCTGGTTTCCTCAAATTTCTTGCCAAAAGTGGATATAATCCTTCGTAAAGTTTTAATTCTTCCTTGTTTAGATTTAAATAAGCAAAAATCCTGTCCTTCTCGAGAATATAATCAGCAACTACGAATTCGGTAAAAAGATCTTCCTGCAATAGCTCCTCCTGCTGCTTGTATCTATTCACAAGAAAAAACATTTGGGTTTGAAATGCATATCGCTTTCTATCAGAGTAAAATTTTTCAAGGAATGGGTTGACTTCAAATTGCTCCAGAATTAGCTTTGAATTTAAACGTTCTTTTAGTTTTTTAGCCAAGCTGGTTTTACCAGCCCCTATTACACCTTCCACTGCTATGTAAGAAATTTTAAAATTACTTTCTTTTTTTCTCATTTTTGCAATAATTCTGAGTCAACCTTATTAATAATATTTGAAATATTGATTTGAGCAGATAAATCCTTCATAGATATACCCAATACCGGATGAATGAATTCCGGAGCGATCTCGCTCAGCGGTTTTAATACAAAGTCTCTTTCGGCTATTCCTATATGAGGAATAGTAATTTTTTCGTCTCTATAAATCAGATCATTATAAAATAGTATGTCTAAATCAATCTCCCTTTCACTCCATTTTACACTTTCTTTTCGACCTAATTTT
>JARRKK010000177.1:7876-12753 GCA_037388105.1 Ignavibacteriaceae bacterium
TTTTTAAAAAATCAAAAAGTTCAACGGGAGAAAACTTAGTTTCAATCTTAAGTACACCATTCAAAAAGTTTTCCTGAATTAGATTTCCTAAAGGTGTTGATTCATAAATCGAAGAGACAATTTTAACTTCACAGCAATGATTTGAATTTATCTTCTCTATTGCGGCTTCGATAAATGCAATCCGCTCCCCTTTGTTGGAACCAAAACCTATGTATGCTAAATTCTTAATTTCTTTCCTTAGTTTTGAATAAATATTATTAATGAGATTCTTCTCTATCTTTTACAACTTCAACTTCAACACATTCTACTACCCCACCTAACGGTGGATTATTCTTTCTTATTCTGACAGCAACTTTAGTGATCCTTTCGAACTTTTTTAGAATTTCCTCTGCAATTTTATTTGCAAGTGCTTCAATCAAATAATATTTCTGCTCAAGTGCAAGATGGTATAAAAATGAATATACATTATGATAATCAATTGTTTTTTCAAGGGTATCTTCTTTTGCTGCCTCAGTAAAATCAGTATAAATATCTACATCTGCTTCAAATTTTCCACCAACTCTCTGTTCTTCTGAACCAACTCCATGATAACCATAAAAGGTTGCGTTTTTAATCCGAATTATATTTTGCATTTATTCAAACTTAGTAATAATAATCGAACTGATTAAAGGAATACACAAATATAAATAAATCTTTACTTCAAGTATCTTTTTTCATGAATGTACCTTTTTTCATCTTTAACAAATTCCCCATATTTGCAGCTAATACACCCAGAAGCACGAACATTGATCCAATAAAATGCCGTGTTGATAGTTGCTCATCATAAAGAATGAATCCGAGGAAGAGAGCCACAATTGGTGTAATGAATGCGATGAGAGAAAGTATAACGAGATTGATTCTTTTTATTAACCAGTAATATGAGGTAAATGTTACAACGCTTCCAAAAAGGGCGAGGTAGAGGATTGATAAAATTGCATCTATACCATAAACATTTGCAGATGTATTTTCAATAGAAAAACCTATTATTATCATCGCGATCCCGGCAATTAACATCGGTACAAAGTTCATTGATAATGGATTTAAATGATGACCGTACTTTTTTATTGTGACTGCTATCGCTGCTTGCATTATTCCGCTTAAAACGATGGCAATCATGCCCAACAAATAATCTGTTATATCTCCCCCAAAAGAATCAGAGAATATTATCACTATTCCCAGAAATCCCAGAATTATTCCGATAATTTTAAATTGGTCAATTGAATCGCTGGAAATACTGAAATACGAAAATATTGCAACAAAAAATGGGAAAACTGCAAACAACACAGTAGGCGTTAGAGATTCGAGACCTAATCTTATTGTGAGCCAGGTTGATCCCCAGATAAAACAAAGCATCACATATACAAGGATTATCTTTAAACTCATTGTCTTCATAAATTATCCTTCATCACAATTACTCCCAATGATCTTCCGGATTCCTTGCCGTCTCTCCTGTATGAATGAAGAATAGAAGAATACTCATAACTGCACAGATTTGATAGTTGAATGTTTTGCGGTTTAACTCCGGAATGTGACAAAATATCATAATTAATTTTAGAAATATTTAATAAAAAATTTTCTCCAACCGGCATTATATATCTCAGATCAAATTGTTGAGCCACCTCTGGTCCAACTTGATAATTAGCTTTTGAAATGGAAGGAGATAAATAGCATACTAAATTCTCTGGTTTTGAACTATATTCGTCAAATAATATTTTAAGCACCTTTGAAAGTATTCTTTTACTGGTACCTCTCCATCCGGAATGAACACCAGCTATAATTTGTTTTACAACATCAAAAATAAATATAGCACAACAATCAGCGGTGCTTAAAGCAAGTCCAATTCCCTTTTTTGTCGTGATCATTGCATCGCTCTCTCCGCAATCTCCACCTGAGCTAACAAATTTTATTTCATCACCATGTACTTGTTTTTGATAAGCAATCGCATCAATACTCAAACCCAGTTGATTGAAAAAATATTTTCTATTTTCATCCACTTTAATTGAATCATCACCAACAGAGTAGGACATGTTAAAATAGTACGGAGCTTCTCTTTTCAACCCTATCTTGGTACTGAAACCAAATATTATGTTGGGAATATGATTAAAAATATATGGATTGATAATCATTATTTAATATGTGTATATAGAGGTAAGAAAAACATAATTCTTATATCTTATAAGGGCTTGCAATACAACAGGTTTACCATAATTGAGACTATAATACTTAAGTAGTATTTTAGGAAATTCCTTTCACAGATGTAAGGTCAAATATATTGAAAATATTAGTAACTAATGATGATGGAATCGATTCGGCAGGAATTGCAGCTCTTAAAAATTCTTTGAGCGAAATTGCTGAAGTAACTATAGTTGCACCCAGGATGGAGCAAAGTGCTGTCGGGCATGGCATAACTATGCAGATACCATTAAGGTTAGAGGAATATCATATAAACGGAAATTTTTTTGGTTATGCGGTACACGGTACTCCGGCTGATTGTGTTAAGATAGGTATTAGAAATATTATGAAGGAAACCCCTGATCTCGTTGTATCCGGAATCAATCATGGATCAAACACAGCTATTAATATAATATACTCCGGTACAGTTTCAGGAGCAAGAGAGGCAGCTATAATGGATGTACCTTCAATAGCTATATCAGTAACTAATCACAGAGCAACAGAATTTGGCTATGCAGCAAAGGTTGCTAAAAATCTGGCACTTAAAATAAAAGAACACGGATTGCCTTTGGGTACTCTACTAAATGTAAATGTACCCGATATACCAGAAAATGATATAGCCGGGCTGCTTATTACAAAACAAGGGAAATCCAGATGGGATGACACTTACTTAAAACGAACAGATCCATTTGGGAAAGAATACTATTGGCTTACAGGTGATCTTATGGAAGAAGATGCAGATCTGGAATTTGACCAGTATGCTATAAAACAAAATTTTGTAGCAATTACACCAATTCATTTTGATCTGACTGATTATGAAACTTTTAACAAAATGAAGAATTGGAATATTGAGTGAAATGGAATTAGATAATACAATTAAATTTAATCATATAGATGCATTCACTTCTGAAGTGTTTGGAGGAAATTCTGCTGCCATTATTTTTCAGGACGAATTACCTGCAGAATTGATGCAAAAGATCGCAAAGGAAATGAATTTGTCTGAAACTGCATTTATTTCTATGTCTGATCAAGCTGATTATAATCTACGATGGTTCACGCCAACTATTGAAGTAGAACTTTGTGGACATGCTACTATAGCATCTTTACATTACTTATCAGAAAACGGATTTGTCAAGAATAATTCTGCAGTAACCTTTGAAACTCTTTCAGGCATACTTGATTGTAGAATTGAAAATGAAAATTATTTTATGAAACTACCCATACCAAAGTTTCGGGAGTACAATGATGATTCCAGCGACATCATAGGAGCTCTGGGATTGGAACAATCCGAATTAGATACAAACTATCCAACGTTACTTCAAAATAATGGTAATCTATTTCTTTATATCAAATCCCTCGAATCATTAAAAAAGTTAAAGCCAGATTATAACAGGCTATTAAAACTTTCGAATGAAAATAAGGGGGTTACAGAATTTACTGTTTTTACTACGGAAACGGTCAATGAAGGAAACAATGCCCATCTTAGATTCTTTGCCCCTTTCTACGGAATAGATGAAGACCCTGTAACTGGTTCAGCTAACGGACCATTATTGTTAGTACTTAGAAAACTAGGACTAATTGAAACTGACACTGAAAATAAGAATTACATTTTTGAACAGGGCGATATTTTAGGACGGAAAGGTAGGGTGACAGTAACATATTCTTCTGCTAATGATGAATTAATGATAGCTGGAAATGCAGTTACTGTTATGAGGGGAGAGCTACTCATTTAATGTTCGGATATGAAGAGATTAATCTGCATCTTATATACTCCTCACTCTATTTAATAATTTCTATTATTCTTGTAGGATCTTACGCATATTATGTTTACAGATATACCATTCCACAGGTCAGCAACATATTCATTGATAATTCCAGATCGAACAGAATAGATGATGGTACAAATAGAACTAAAACAGTAACTGATATAACCAAAGATATATTCGCCAATCCAATTGGTGCTAATGATGAAGTTTTCCTGTTTGGAAGTCATGTGAACAAAATCAGCAAAGACAGTTTAGAAAAACTCGATTTTGATGATGCGGGAACCAATATTTCCCAGGTCTTTTCTTCAATTCAAAAAGAGGATAAAAATTATTCAACCATTACCCTGATTACGGACGGAGCTATAACTGCAGGCTCTAATTCCATTTATGCTGCTAAGAATCTGGGATTACCCATTTATACAGTTGGTATTGGAGATACAACACAACGGAAAGATATATCAATTAAAAGATTGTTATACAACAGTTTACTATACTCTCAAACTCCAACCACAATTGAAGTAACATTGCAACAGAATGGGCTAAGCGGGATGAGTACAACAATTTCTCTTTACGAAAACAATTCACAGGTTGAACAAAAGAATATTACTTTTAATAATTCAGGTATTCAGAAAGAATCTTTCATATATACACCCAAAGAGGCCGGAGAGAAGAAATTGTCAGTAGTAGTATCTGAACTGGGCGAAGAATTCACCACAGCTAATAATAAAAAAGTATTTTACATTAAAGTTCTCTCAAATAAAGTTAAAGTCTTAATTTTAGCAGGAAAACCATCGGCAGATCTTACCTTTATAAAGAATGCATTGAGAGAAGATGAAAATTTTAACGTGATAAGTCTTACGCAAATAAGCAAGGATAAGTATGCTGAGTCAGAAACGTTGG
>JARRKK010000178.1:0-6707 GCA_037388105.1 Ignavibacteriaceae bacterium
GGTAAAAAGGTAACAAATATGCTTTCGGTATTTGTCGGAACAGGAATAGGTGGTGGATTAATACTGAACAAGAAAATCTACCGTGGGTCAACCTT
Source organism: Ignavibacteriaceae bacterium (assembly GCA_037388105.1). Classification (GTDB taxonomy): domain Bacteria; phylum Bacteroidota; class Ignavibacteria; order Ignavibacteriales; family Ignavibacteriaceae; genus BMS3ABIN03. The sequence goes on from JARRKK010000178.1 coordinate 96, forward strand.
TACTGCCGGGGAAATCGGACATGTTTTAGTTAATAAGGACGGACCTGTTTGCGGATGCGGAAACCGGGGATGCTTTGAAGCCTTTGCCAGCAGGACTGCAGTTGTTGATCAGATAATTGCTGATATTAAATCAGGGAAGCAAAGTACACTTGAATCCTATGTTAAATCTGGTGAAAAAATTAAAAGTAAAATATTGGCTGCAGCAGTAAATGATGGTGATACAGTAGCCATTAAAAGGGTTAGTGAATCTTGTGAAGTTATAGGAAGTGTGCTAGCAAGCCTAACTAACTTTATAAATTTTGATATGATTGTCCTCGGTGGAGGAATGTTTGAACAGTTAAAAGATTTTATGCTTCCAAAGATCGAGATTACTTTTAATGATTATGTATTAAATGCCGCTGCAAAAGATTTAGATATTGCTACTTCGGAATTAGGTGGTGATGCTGCATTATGGGGAGGAATATCTTTAACGGAAGAATTTCTGGGTATAAAGGTTTAGGTGAAAGACTAACCGGTATGGTAATCGGATTACAAATATGGCATTATTACTCGATTAGTTTTAAGAAATATCAGCTAGGTTAATCCTCACTGCGGGTAGTAAAATTATTTCTAATCTCGATCAAATTTTGATTCTATTTCTTGAAGTTCTTCATTCAGGTTTTCCCAGACTTTTAAATTTTCACTTAATTTTAATTTTACGTTATTAAAGTCATTTTGTACTTGCAATAATTGTTGTGAATCTTTATATGTCCCGGGATCAGCCAACGAACTTTCCAAATACTTCTCTTTTATTTCAAGTGTATGAATTTCTTTCTCAACCAGATTTAATTTGTTTATAATATCTTTTGTCGCAATATATCTAGCTTGTCTTCGCTCTGCCTCAATACGTTTTTGCTGTTTTTTGTTGTAAACGGGTTCGCCATTATTGCTATTCGTTTCATCAGTAATAGATTTGGTTAACTCTTTCTTTTTATACAGGTAATAATCAATACCCCCATTAAAAATTTTTATATCACTCTTCCGAACTTCAATTACTTTATTCACAATAGGCTGAAGAAAGTCCACATCATGAGAAACTAAAATTAAGGATCCGTTGAAGTTAACCAGTGCTCGCTGTAATATTTTTAGTATTTTTGCAAGAGCTAAACGGCTTTTTTCACCTCCCGAAAGTACACTTACTTTTTTGAAAACATCATCACCATTAAAGAGAAATGCACCAAGAATAGAACGCAGTTCCCTTACCGATTTATTTTCGGCAATTCCGTCAACCGTTTCAAGCAAGTCAAGATCTTTTCGTAGGTTATCTGCAACATCCTGTGCATAATAAGAGATCGAAGTATTATAACCCACTTTTCGTTCTCCGGAATCAAAATCTATTTTCCCGGCAATAATTTTGGCGAGAGTAGTTTTTCCCGCTCCATTTGCACCAACGAATGCTATTTTCTCATCTCTGTTAACTTGCAGATCTAAATCCTGAAAAATAACTTTTGAACCGTACGATTTTTTAATTGAGAATAGTTCAATATTTACTTTTCCACTTTTTGGAGGCTCCGGAAAATTTAATTTTATTTTACCTTCATCTTCAGGCATTTCAATGGATTTCAGTTTCTTTAACTGCTTTATTCTGCTCTGAACCTGTTTCGCTTTTGTATTTTTATATCTGAAACGCTCGATAAATTTTTGTGTTTCCTTTATTTTTTTCTGCTGAATTTCGTTTTGATGGATCAATTGCTGATCTCGTTCTTCCTTAAATTTTAGAAAAGAGATATAGTCCCCATTATATACTGAAAATTTTCGATTATAGATTTCATATGTTTTTGAGGTAGTTTCAGTTATAAAATGCTTATCGTGTGATACAATAATTAAAGCACCTCTATAATTTTTAAGAAAGTCTATCAACCATTCTAATGAATCAAGATCCAGATGATTGGTTGGTTCATCGAGCAGCAGTAAATCATTTTGAGAGATAAGCAATTTTGCCAGTGCGATTCTCATCTGCCAGCCACCTGAAAACTCATTCGTTAACCTTATAAAATCATTTTCCTCGAATCCTAGCCCGACTAATATTTTTTCAACTTTTGAATTAACACTGTATGACTCCAGCTCTTCAAGTCGCTGATGAACCTCACCTAAGTTATTAATAATATCGTTCCGGTCTTCATCCGAAATAGTTTCAATAGATAGGGCTTGAGTAAGTTCTTGTTCTTTTTCTCTCAACATTGTTATGTCTGATAATGCACTCGATGCTTCTTCTATTAAGGATTTTCCTGAATGAATAACATTATCTTGCGGTAAGTATCCAATTGAGGTCCTTTTCTGTTTGATGATTTTACCTTTTTCAGGCTGCAGGTTTTCACTTAGTAGTTTTAGTAATGATGTTTTGCCCGAACCGTTTGCGCCAACCAGGGCAGCTTTATCTCCGGAGTTTATTTTAAACGAAACATCTTTAAATAGATAATCCCCACCAAATTGAAGTGATATTCCTGACAAATCGATCATTTAAATGAAAAAGATATTTATGAAATGACAAAACTAATTCTAGCGGCGTAGAACAGCAACTTTACCTGTAACTGTACTATTACCTTCCGAATCGAAGGCAACTACGATATATACTCCTGAGTTTACAAGGTTACCTTCGTCATCCCGTCCGTCCCAAAATGCAGTCCTTCCCCCGGGTGAAGAAAATTCGCTGATTAATTTCCCACTGAGAGTGAGTATTTTAATATCGGAGTCACGAATTAAACCATCAATAGTTAATAAATTGCTGCTGTTATCCACAAAGTAAGGATTGGGATAAATAAATAATTCATCAAACTCTTCTTTTGGTTTAATGAAAGGAGTTTCGAATGAAGTTAAGCTATTTTCAGTTCCGGCATATACAATTCCACCGTTTTCGTCTACAGCTACGCTGATAATGCGATCGGATAAAAGCGGACTGTTTTTTGTATCATAGGCTGCCAGTAATCTTGATCCATCAGAATTAACAAGAAGTAAACCCTGATTTGTTCCAACCCACTTCTGATTTAACGGATCGATAGCTATAGCATTAACTGCCTGCTGACGTAAAGCAAAGACAGAAGTTATTCTCAATGAAGAACTGCTCGGCGAAGTTATGCTATTTGTATTTGATATTACTGTAACTCCTAACCCTGTCCCAATCCATACATCCCCCCTTTTATCAACTTTTATTGATAAAATTTCATTATTAGTTAATCCATTCAATGTTGTTAAAAATCCTGAGCGGTCATCAGAAGCATTATCATAAGTTTTCATTTCATTGAAATAAAATACGCCTCTTCTTGATGCATCATCCGAACTAAACCACTTGGTATCGAAAGCATCAACAGCGAGGTTTTCTTGATTATTCAAGGTTAAGTTTTGTGCTGCAGGTATCAGAAAATGATACCACAAACTGTCAGGAGTTAGCATAGATAGTGTTCTCCGATCGGATGCCCAAAGATTAAGAATCCAAAGATTATTACGTGAATCATTCCCAAACCCAGTTACAACGACGTAATCAGTATTTGCCGGAATTCCCTGCATACCACTGTTTGCTCTATTAAATACATCAAATGTCTCTGTATCTGTTCGAATAAATCCAAAACCCCAGGTACCTAAGTAACCAATATTGTCAGGAGATGTATAAGCATAATAAACACCATTATGAGGCATCTGAGGAGTATTGTCAACATTGTAATTATTCCATGTTACTTTATCGTACGTATAAAATCCTACTCCCGTAACTTCTTGACCACTTGCTGACCATAGCTTGCCGGTATTATCCACACTTAAACTAGGGAACTGGTTTGCTGCAGGACCATTTGGAAATATATATGATGCACTAGTTTTAGGGGTAAGGTATAGAATACCATTCGATGATGCACATGCTAGACCGAGGTTTTTATTCAATGATATACGATTCACAGGAATGGAGGAGGAATATATTTCTAACAGAATTCCGTTGTAGTATAGATAAATAATGTTTTCAGAAAGAATAAATAAAGAGTCACCGCTCGTAATAACATCTGAAATTATGCTATTATTAAATTGTTGTAAAAATGGTAACCACTGTGTTGAATAAAAGCTTGCAAATCCGCTATTTGTTGCAACCACAATTGTATCACGATAATTAACAATCTTAATTGCTTTGTCAGCTGGCAAGCCGTTCTCATTTGAGTATGTATTCCAGGATTCCGGTGCAGAAAGATTTGTGGATCCTGCTTTCTGAACCGCTACTCCTTCATCTGTACAAACGTAAAAAAGGTCATACTTCTGTGCATGGTTTACTTTTGAATCGGCTGTAAAATTGCCAAACTTACGAAATGTATCAAGGAACAAGAGAGTGTTTCCATCAATTAAGGAAACACCAAAGTCTGTAGAAACTATAATAGTATCGGAAGTTATATCCAGATGATTTATACTTTTATTTACCTGATTCGAATTTGCTACATCTAAAATTACACTAAAAGATTCATCCTCGTCATTATAGACATCAATAACACCATTTTGGCTGCCAAACCACTTTCGTCCTGAATTATCCAGCATTAAGCTAGTGAGCGAAATTCCTCTTAAACCTTCAGCATTTGTAAACGTTTGGAATTCGTTATCGGTAAATGAATAACCAAATGCGCCTCCATCAGAGGCAGCCCAAATTATCCCACTTGAAAAATCTACATCGGTAACACTTTTCATATCAGTGAAAATTTTCCAATTGGTAACTTGTTGAGGATAGAACTGGAAGGAAATACTTAAAAGGAATAGGAAAGTTAAAATATATCTCATTTTTAATAAATCCTGTATTTACGGTACTGTAGAGACTATCTTATTTGTTTCCTTATCTAATTAAGTTTGAAATAACCTTGACGAAAGATATAAATTTACCAGTTATTTAAAGGGGTAAAACAGAGTATCTTATTTTAATTTCCACAAAATTATGCTGAATTTCTCATCAAGCGACTACGCATTGCTTCTACAACAATTGGTGTCGTGTAATATTTTCCAAAATTATTTTCATCATTTCTTTTACCCCCGTGAAAATCAGAACCACCGGATTCAAGTAAAAAATATTCATTTACAATCCCACGGTAAAATCGTACTAAGTCTTTTGAATGCGACGGATGAATAACTTCTATACCATCTGCACCGGCATCAATTAGTTCCTTAATCAGGCTCTGCGACATTTTACCAGGATGGGCAATGAATGATAAACCGCCTGCATCGGAAATAATTTTAAAAGCACTTTGAGGCGAGAGATGAACCTTTTTCTCGTAAGCAGGTCCACCATTTTTTATATACCTGTTAAAAGCTTCCTGGAATGAATTCACTGCGCCTATTTCCAAAAGTGCTTGTGCTATATGTGGTCTTCCTACTGCAGAGTTCTTTGCAATCTTCATCACATCGTCTAAAGATATTTCAATACCTATTTGCTTAAGTTTATCTACAATACGTGCAGCCCTTATTATTCTTTCTTCACGAAAGAACGTCAAATAATGCTCAAGATCTTTGTTCGTTATATCGAAAAAATACCCAAGAATATGAACTTCAATTCCTCTTATATCTGAACTGATTTCGACTCCTGGAATAATTTCTATACCAACGTTACGGCCAATATTAATAGCTTTATCAATAGCATTCACACTATCATGATCTGTTATGCTGAGGATTTCTATTCCGGCGTTTTTTGCTTTATAGAGAAGTTCTTCTGTGGAATAAAAACCATCTGAAAGATTTGTATGAGAATGTAAATCTACTTTTCTTTTTGCCATACTAGAACCGTAATTATTAATGAAATAACTCCTTAAATTTTTCGTAATTAATTATTCTAAGTTTTGAACCGTCCAGTTCTACTAATCCTTTTTTTGCAAAAGAGTGAAGTGTTCGGGATATGGTTTCTCTTGAAGTCCCTGCCATATTAGCAAGTTCATGTTGGAAGGGAAGTTTTTCAATTTCAACTATTCCGTGTTTAATTTTTCCAACATCATCTGCCAGCTGTAAAAGTACGGTAGCCACTTTACCTTCAGCATCTTTAAGTGATAAGGCCTTAATTTTCATGCTTGACGCTCGAAGACGTTGTGTTAATTCCTGTAATAATGCAACAGATACTTCCGGGTGTTCATAAAGCAAATCAAGAAAATCACCACGTTGAATAATAAAAAGCTGTGAATCCTCCATCGCAATAACACTAGCAGACCGATTTAAACCATCTAACAAAGCCATTTCCCCAAAGAAATCAGAGGGATTAATTATAGAAAGTATTACTTCTTTACTCAAATCGTCGTTACTTGTCCGGCATACTTTCACCTTACCGGAAATAATAACAAATAATGCTGATCCGTCTTCCTCCTCTGAAAGTATTACTGCATTCTTTGCATACGACCTGATTGTGCCGAGACTCGATATTCTTTGGAGAGTATTAGGACTTAATTCTGAAAAAATAGGTACCGATTTTAAAAATTCTTTGTTATCCACTATGTTTTTTCAACTGATTATAAAAAACACATCAAAATATGCCTGTATTATCTGAAAGTCAATAAATGTTCATTCCCGGTAAATAATGTTAAAAGTGAAAATTAGTATAATTTGATCATATTTCTTCATTTTCATGTCAAACTA
>JARRKK010000178.1:6735-9170 GCA_037388105.1 Ignavibacteriaceae bacterium
TAATTATACGGAGAATTAATACATATGGCTATGATGGCCAAGATGCGAAGTTTGGCACCGGCCTTCATTATTAGTGTTGGTGTCTTGTTTGTGTTGTTTATGGTAATCTCAGATTCTAATGTGATGGAAGCACTGGGAGGTAGAACCAATAATGTTGGTTCTGTAAATGGTAGCGAAATTACATATCAGGAATTTCAGGCGGCGATTGATCAGCAAAGAGAACTTAGAAGACAAAGCGGTCAGGAAATTGATGAAGGTATGATCGAGCAGTTTAGGGATCAGGTTTGGGATTATGTAGTTACCCAACGATTAATAGAAGAACAGGTAAACAAACTTAAAATTGAAGTATCAGATGAAGAAATAAAAGATATTATTTTGGGTGAAGACCCACCAGCTTTCTTAAAGCAAAGTTTTATAGATTCTGCAGGAAATTTTAATAGAGAACTTTATGAAAATGCTCTCTTTGATCCCAGGAATGCACAAGCATTAGTTGGTGCTGAAGAATCTGTAAGACAGTATAGGTTGAATGAAAAGTTACAATCTATGATCCTTGCTTCAGCTAATGTTACTGAAGATGAAGTTCTAAGAAAGTTTAAAGATCAGAATGTATACATAAATGATGCTGAATATGTTCTCGTTTCCACAGCACTAATTCCCGATTCAACGGTGCAAGTTACAGATGATGATATTAGAAGATATTATGAAGATAATATTGAAAGTTACAAAGTTAAAGAACAGAGGAAAGTGGACTTTGTGCTATTTGATAACCAGCCATCAAGAAAGGATTCGGATCTTGTATTTAATGATCTTGAATACGTAAAGTCGAATTTTGAGAAAGAAGATACAGCAGAATTTCAATACTACGTTGATATTTATTCTACTGTTCCATATTCAAAAGATACATTAGCACTTTCTGCATTCAGTTCCAATGCAGCTGATAGTATAGTAAACGCAAAAGTTGGAGATGTAATCGGTCCGGTTTTAGCACATGATGGAGCTGTACTTTATCATTTACTTGGTGTAATTAAAAATGATGAGGAATTTGCACGAGCATCTCACATTCTTATAAATCAAAGCTCTGAAGATTCAAACCTTGTTGAAGCCAACCGGATTTATGATGAGTTAATCGCAGGTGCTGATTTTAAACAGATGGCTATATCTGAATCAGGTGACCCCGGCAGTGGTGCCAGAGGTGGTGATTTGGGATGGTTTGGTAAAGGAGCGATGGTTAAGGAGTTTGAAAATGCAGTTTTCAATGGCAAGATTGGTGAGGTACAGAAGCCTGTTAAATCTAGCTTTGGCTATCATATTATAAAGGTTACTGATCGATCCAACAAAAAATTTATAGTAGAGAAAATAGTGAATCCAATAAAACAATCAGCAACTACAAAAGATGAAAGGTTTAACAGCGCGCGGGATTTTGCATTTCTTGCTGATAAAAACGGATTTGATAAAGAGGCTGATCTTGTAGGTTATAAGATACAGCAATCCGGTTTGTTTTCAGCAGATGCGAATTCAATTCCGGGAATAGGTATAAATAAAAGATTAGTTGAATTTGCGTTTGATAATAGTTTAAACTCCGTAAGTGAAGTCTATAAAGTTCAGCAGGGTTTTATTGTTTCCAAAATCTCTGAGATAAATAAAGGCGGAATAAAACCATTTGAAGAGGTTAAGGATCAGATAAAACCGAGTGCAGTAAGAGAAAATAAGTTTGAAAAAGTCAAGATTTTAGCAGAGGAAATTCGAACAAAAGTAAAGGATGATTTGAAAACTGTAAAACAGGTAGATGATAGATTATCAGTTAAAAATACTGGCAGATTTAATGTGGAATCAAGCATTCCAGGGATTGGGAAAAATTATGCCTTTATTGAAACTGCCTTTCATTTAGAACCGGGTGTGATATCGGAGCCGGTTAAGGGAACTACAGGTTATTACCTGCTAAAGGTTGTTTCAGTATCACCATTCGATTCATCTGCATATTCCCTCCAAAGTACAACATTGAGGAATAATATTCTACAGGAAAAAAGACAATATATTATCGCTCAATGGTTAAATGATCTCAAGGCTAAAGCAGATATTGTGGATAACCGGTATTTGTTTTATGGATATTAAAATATTCTTCTAACCTGTTATACCCCCACTTAATATCTTCAGGTATTTTTTGGGGTTTTTATTATGCTAAATCCTTTCAGTTTGACAGCTGGGTGTCAGGTAAGTTTCCAAATCTGAGAATTTATGTAGCATATTTTCTCTGAGTTGGTCTGTCTAAAATAAGCAACGAGTTTAACTTCGTATGCAGGTCATTGATTTGTTTGAATTTTGTTCCTCATTTAGTTCGTGTCTTTGTCTAAGTCTGCCAGACTGTTACCCAACGCGTCAATGGCAGAACTCAACTACAGCCCAATGATTTGTATTATAGGCTTGATGCAGAATCG
>JARRKK010000179.1:0-5510 GCA_037388105.1 Ignavibacteriaceae bacterium
TAAACTCTCTTATATTCAAACCAGTAATCAAATAAATCACCCAGAATAAATAGTTCATCACAATTATCCTCAGCATATTTAAAGAATTTGACAAGTAATCTTTCTTTTTTGTCTTCAATGTCTTTTGTTTGAAGACCCAATTGCGGTTATACTGAACGGTAAAAAATTCTATATAGGGCATGGAGATGGTCTTGTTAAAAACGATGTTGGCTATAAGATTTTGAAGACTGTATTGAGGAACAAATTTGTTCAGAAATTGTATTCATTATTGCATCCGGATATTGGAATTGCAATTGCTAGTAAAACGAGTAAAACAAGTCGCGAATACACAAAAAATAAAGACTATGGTGAGATTGACGGTATACAAACTGCTGCAAAGCAAAAAATTGATGAAGGTTATGATTATGTTATATTTGGTCACTCTCATCAAAGGTCATTTGAAAAATATAAAGGCGGTACGTATATAAATTTAGGATCCTGGATAGATGCTCCGTGCTACGGTAAATTCATTTCCGAAAAGTATGAGGTAATTGACTGGAAATAGTATGGCAAAAAAATTAAATGATAGTGAGCTGAAAAAATATTTTTTTGATTCTAAACACAGAAACAAAAAATTAAGAAATAAGCTTACTATTCGAAATATCAATTGGGCAATTGTTCTTGGGCTGTTAACCACCTTCTTCATAATTTTTGGGATATACATATTCAGCGGTCTTCCTTCAATTGAAGATTTGGAAAATCCGAAACCCCAGCTTGCCACCAAAGTATTTTCCGCAGATGGTGAATTAATTGGTAAATTTTTTATTGAGAATAGATTTGAAACTGATTTAGATAGTCTGCCTAAGTTTTTGACAGATGCACTAATATCTACGGAAGATCGAAAATTTTATGAGCATTGGGGTGTTGATCTAACAAGGTTTTTCAAAGCAATGATTAAGAATACTGTAAGATTTTCCTTTAGAGAAGGTGCAAGTACCATTACACAGCAGCTTGCCAAAAATCTTTATGACCTAAAATCCAGACGTGAAAGTAAAATAGATGTCGGCGTTCGAAAGATAAGAGAATGGATTTCTGCAATTCAGATTGAGAAAAGATTTACTAAGCATGAAATCCTTGAATTATACCTGAATGTATCATACTTCGGTAAGAGCGCTTACGGAATAGAAGCTGCTTCTCGAACCTACTTTGAGAAATCTGCAAGTGAGCTAACGCTGCCGGAAGCAGCCTTATGTGTTGCATTACTTAAATCACCACGGGATTATGATCCGGAAACGAATTATGATGCAGCCATTCAGAGAAGAAATCTTGTTATGCACAACATGGTTGTAACGGGTATGTTAGATGAAGCTGAATATGATAAATTAAAAGAGCAGCCAATTGTGTTTGCTACCGGAAGTACAAATTTATCAAAATCGGAAGCTCCCCATTTTCTTGAATATGTACGAATCCAAATGAAGGATATGTCTGATAAATACGGTTTTGATTTATACAGAGATGGAATAAATATCTACACTTCACTTGACTTAGGAATGCAAAGGATAGCAAACGAGGTTGCAGCAAAACATATTGCAGAATACCAGAAGTTATTTGATAAGAACTGGAGCTGGGCAAAGAATAAAGCTCTTCTTACTGAGTTACTTGATCAGGCTATAAAAAACTCCAGAGTGTATAGATCAGCTGAAAGTAAGGAAGAGAAAGCAGAAATTTACAATACTCTTAAAACCAGTGAGAGTTTTGTGGATTCTGTAAAAAAGGTTGCAACAAAGGTTGAAGTTGGTTTTGTGGTAATTGATCCTAAAACTGGTCAGATTAAAGCAATGGTTGGGGGAGCAAATCAAGATTTTGGCAGGGGATTAAATCACGTAACAGGTATAAAACGTCAGCCTGGTTCAGCGTTTAAACCGTTTATATACACAACAGCAATGGAGAACGGTTACTTTCCGGCTTTTACATTATTGAATAAGCAATTCAATTATAAGGGCTGGTCACCAGCTAATTCAAACGGGGAATATAGTGGTTATGAAACATTGCGATGGGGACTCCAGCATTCCATAAATGTGATTACAGGGCGGATGACGATTAGCGAAATCGCTCCTCCTGATCAGGTAGTCAAGATAGCACAGAGGATGGGGATTCATTCTAATCTTGAACCCTATCCATCAATTGCTTTGGGTACATCGGAAGTTACTCCTCTGGAGATGACTTCTGCATATGGTACATTTGCAAATAATGGTGTGCATGTGGAACCTGTATCAATAGTAAAAATTGAAGATCAGAATAGAATAGCTATCGATGAATTCAAACCAGAATATGTGCAGGCAATTTCTTCCCAGTCCGTTTCAATCATGGTTAATCTAATGGAGGGTTTAATTTCTGATGGTACAGGAATTGGGGTTCGATCGTATTATCAGTATCCGGCAGCAGGTAAAACTGGTACAACACAAGATTTTTCAGATGCATGGTTTGTTGGCTTCACACCGGAATTAGTTGCTGGTGTCTGGGTTGGCTTCGATGACCACCGGGTTAAGTTTACAGATTGGTACGGACAAGGCGCTAAAGCAGCGCTACCAATTTGGGCGATGTTTATGGAAGGTGTATATAAAAAGTTTGATATTCCGGTTACCTATTTTGAACTATCCTACGGAGTAGAAGAAGCATCTTTCTGTAAAACAACAATGGAATTAGGTGATACCAGGTTAGCAAACGAATATTGTGATTCAGTGTATGTTGATCTTGTGAACACTAAATTTATACCTCAAAAATGTAATATTCACACAGATGAAAATAAGATCATAAAAGAAAATCAGCAGGGTGAAACTGATTGGTGATTATAAGTTGATTATTGTATAAAGATTAAAGAATAAAAAATCTAAACAAAAAAAGCCCGGATGGTGAAATTGGTAGACACGCTAGGTTCAGGGTCTAGTGGGAGTAATCCCATGGGGGTTCGAGTCCCCCTTCGGGCACAAAAGGCGATATGTTACAATTCTGCTCTTCTCTATTTAAGATTTGTTAACTCCGAACTAACTTATAAACTAATATCAGTTCAGTTTCTATGGAAGAAACAAAAAGCAATTCTTTGGATGGGGCTTATTCACAAGCGTTAAATTTTGCTAGAGCTCATTATGAAAATTTTCCCATCGTCTCCATTCTCATTCCAAAAGATTTAAGAAAACATATTGCAATAGTTTATTGGTTTGCAAGAACTGCTGATGATATAGCCGATGAAGGAAATGCAAGTGAAGAGAGCCGTTTGGAAAAAATGAATGAATTTGAATCTAATATTAAAAGATCTTTAGATGGTGACGCTCGCAGCGGATTTGAGAAAGCACTATTAAATACGGTCGATAATAAAAAATTAACGAAAGATAATTTCTTCGATTTAATCTCAGCATTTAAGCAAGATATTATAAAAAGCAGATATGCAGATTTTAATGAAATATTACACTACTGTAATCGTTCAGCAAATCCGGTTGGTAGAATTATCCTGGAACTATTTAATGTCAGGGATCAAAAAGCAAATGAGTACTCCGATAAAATTTGTACTGGATTACAGCTAACAAACTTTTTGCAAGATACAATTATTGATTATAAAAAAGGAAGGATCTATCTGGCAAAGTATGAAATGCAAAATTACAAAGTCTCCGAATATATGTTTGAACAAAAGGAAAATAATCATAATTTACAGCAATTGGTAATGTATAATGTTGAAAGGATAAATGTTTATTTTGAAGAAGGTAAAAAATTACTGCCTTTTTTAAATAGTAAATTAAGAACAGAGATTAGATGGACAATAGCGGGGGGAAAAGCCATATTAGAGCAAATAAAGAAGAATGACTATGACATCCTTAATTATCGTCCAAAATTGAGTAAGGCAAAGATGGCAGGTTTATTGGTTAAATCCATTATAAGTTAATTATGGATCAAACAAAACAAATCGCTAAAGGGAGCAACAGCAGTTTTTATTATGCATTTAATCTGCTATCTGCGGAAAAGCGTAATGCAATGAATACTGTTTATGCATTTTGCCGCAGAACCGATGATATTATTGATGAAGGTAATGACTCGCATGAAATAAGATATGAGAAATTACGCAAGTGGAGAATCGAACTTGAAAAAGCTCTAAATGGCAATTCCGATTATCCTCTATTAAATAAACTATCCGCTACCATTAAAAACTTTAATATTCCTATTCAACCATTCTTCGAACTGTTAAAGGGAATGGAGATGGATTTACAAAGGAACCGCTACTTAACGTTTGATGATTTGCAACTATATTGCTATAGGGTTGCTTCTACTGTTGGGTTAATGTGTATTGAAATTTTTGGATATAAACATGAGTCTACAAGAGACTTTGCAATAAATCTAGGTATTGCGTTACAATTAACAAACATATTACGTGATATTAAAAAAGATGCCCAGGAAGGCCGGATCTATCTGCCGAAAGAAGATCTTAAAAGATTTAACTATTCTGAAGCAGATCTATTAAATTTAACTTACAATGATAATTTTACACAGATGATGAAATATGAGGTGAACCGGGCAAGGTTTTATTTTAATAAGGCAACTGAAAGTCTAAATCTGGATGATAAAGGTAAAATGTATGCTGCACGAGCAATGCAGCATATATATTTCAGAATACTTGAAAAGATTATAGATGCGGATTATGATGTTTATAATCATGAAGTTAGAGCTTCGAAATTAGAAAAGATCTGGATATCCTTAGGCGTTTGGGCAAAGTATAGATTAGTATATTGATAAAAAAATGTATTGTTATCGGGGGAGGGATAGCAGGACTGACTTCTGCAGCATATCTTACAAATAAAGGATTCAGTGTAACACTTCTCGAATCAACACCAAAACTTGGTGGAAGAGCGTACTCCTTTAAAGATCAGATTTCAAACGATGTTATAGATAATGGACAACATATTTTAATGGGTTGTTATACGAACACACTTAAATTCATTAAGCTAATCGGTGCGGAAGATAATTTTATCTTCCAAAAATATTTAGAAGTTAACTTTCTTAAATCAGGGAGTGATCCAATAAAATTAAAATCCTTTGGGGTGTTATATCCCCTTAATATTCTGTTTGGATTACTTCACTTCAAAGCCATTACATTTCGTGATAGAGTATCAATTATTCGGTTTATGATAAAAATCCCGATTGTCTCAAGCAAAAGATTAAAGAATCAAAATGTAAGGGAATGGCTTGAATCAGAGAATCAGAGTGAAGAAGTTATAAAATCACTCTGGCAGATTATTGCAGTCGGAGCTTTAAATACTGACATTGAAAACGCATCAGCAGTTACTTTCCGTGATATACTTATACAAATTTTCTTCAGTGGTAATTTTTCTTCAACTATTATTTTACCAAAGTATGGACTAAGTCAATCCTATGTGAATGATGCGGTAAAATTTATAGAAAAGAATAACGGAATTTTACAGTTATCATTTTCGGTAGAAGAACTGGTTATTTCAGAGAATAATATCGTTGAGATCACTACAACA
>JARRKK010000180.1:0-11083 GCA_037388105.1 Ignavibacteriaceae bacterium
AGGCAATACTTAATCCTGGTGAAGAAGTAATTTTTCCGGCTCCTTATTGGGTTAGTTATCCGGAAATGGTAAAACTATGTGGGGCAAAACCTGTCCCGGCATATTCTGAAGATGAATCCTTCTATCCAAAATTAATTGATATTACTAAGAATGTGAACTCAAAAACCAAGGCAGTGATTATCAATAGTCCGAATAATCCTACAGGGGCAATGTATTCGGAAGAATTCATTGCAGAAATAGTTGAGTACTGTGCCAAAAAGGATATCTATTTAATTATGGACGATATTTATCATCGATTAATTTTTGATGGAAAAAAACAAATCAATCCCTACAAATTCGAAAAGAAATTGGTTGAGGAATCTAAACTTATTGTAATCAATGGAGTTTCCAAACAGTTTGCGATGACAGGTTTTAGACTTGGCTGGGCAGTGGCGAATAAAAAATTAATCGAAGCCATGACAAATATACAAGGACATCAGACATCCGGACCTTCTGTACTATCTCAGAAAGGTGCAATTGGTGCTATTGAGGGTGATCAATTAAATGTGGAAACTTTAAGGTTAACTTTGGAAAAGAATCGCAACATATTGGTGGGATTACTTAATTCTTTAGAGGGAGTAAAAGTCACTGTTCCGGATGGTACGTTTTATTGTTTTGCTGATTTCAATTTTTACGATAAAGATTCGAACAGATTATCTGAACTTCTAATTGATAGAGCAAAAGTGCTTACCGTTCCCGGAACAGGATTTGGATTAGATGGTCATCTACGTATTAGCTTCTGCGGTTCGGAAGCCGATATTACTGAAGGAATCAGACGAATAAAGTGGGCTCTAGATCGTAGTTCACCGGATGAAATTAATATCGGTGAAAAAATATTGGTGAGAGATTGGGTGTAGTAATTAAGTAAATAAACTAAATCGTTAAGTTATAGCATATAAAAATATTGGTCCCAAATACTGCCTTATCTCAAGGTCTCATGAGTATTCATTATCAATAATATTCCCCACTTATCAATTGCTGGTTCCAATTCAGAATTAGGATCACTATAATTTCGCAGAACAATTCGGAATTATAGTAATGAAAGAGAAGTCAAAAAGTACATTGGGGGATTTCATTGGGTATGGTATAAGTATTGGAAGCATTATTGGGACGATAGTTGGTGTCTTTTTGGATAATCCCGGAACCGGTTTACTTGTAGGAATGATAACAGGTTTCTTATTGGGATTCGTTATTGGTCGAAGGAAAGTATATGACTCTGTAGAAATATAAAGGATCTCCTCACTTAAATAATCTGCATCTTATTCAAATCGTTTAACTCATTCTTCTTGTAAATACATATATAAAAAATTAGGTTAACTATTTTAAATCTATGAATTTTGTTCAGTGTGTATTGATTAATAAAAAGCAACTAAACTTAGTTTAACGTTCTTATACATTAAAAATAATTTGCTGTTATATTTCTTAAGGAAAAACTATTAAATATATTGGCATGAAAACCGATTTAATTTCAATTATTAGTCTCTGTTTATTTTTAATTATATCTTGTGGTGGTCAAGAATACACCGAAGAAGGAATTGTCGAGATAGTTGAAAAAACTGATTCCCTTTTAGCAAAGCTTGCCGGACAAAAATATGATTGGGCATCCGCAACAGGATATTCAGCAGTTATGGCTTATTATCCAGAGCCTGATATAATTTTTATAAATGAAAATTTAACTTATAGAAAACCAGGTAACTCTTTTAATAGATATTATTTTAAAAACGGAAGTCTAATTTACTTCATTGAGAAAAAACTTATGTACTTGCAAGAATCAAAGTCAAAATTGAGGAAAGAATTATCATCGCTAACTTTGTATCTTGATCCGGATGGAGATATAATCAGCTATAATAAAATTCTCAATAATCAGTTGGTGCATCTTAATGATTCGGAATTAGCAGAAATTTTATCACATGCTGAGGAGCTACGCAAATTGGTTAGTAATAAATAAATCCAATGATAATCTTATTAACTAATGTAGACTAGAATTATTTGAACTTAATAACTAGTTGGCTTATAAATTTTCTGAACGTAGTAATAAATAAGTAACGAAAACTGAATTCGCAAATGATTATAAGTCCATCGATTGAAGATAATGGAATGTCTAGTTAAACCCTCTTCTATTCATATAGTATCTTACTCCAAATGTAAAATTTGCAGCGTTTAACGCAATTTGCAGCGTTTAACGCAGTAGCATGATATGGAGCATTACTTTGTGCAAAATTATACTGAGCTTCCGCATATGTAGTAACGTTAGAATCCTCCCAACCTTTTTCAATCATAAGCCCACCAAAATATCCCCAAATAGCTTCATTATCTATACTTGAAATTACGTGACCACCTATCAACTGTGCTTCCTGGTTTACAATTGAATATGTCATTCCACCACTGATACCCAGCGTAAATTCGTTAGACAAATAAAAATTATACAGTAATCCGCCATTAATCAACAACTGACTAAAAGATGAATTTGCCTCCACGAATTGATCAGATAATTGAAATTGAGAAGTAAGATAAGATGTGTTATAATATGATTGGAAATTGGATTTCGAACTATAGGAACCCCGTGTGTATATATATAAGTTCTTTGTTATTGGGAAACCGAAACTTCCACCAAATGTAAATGCAAGAGGATTTTCCTGTCCAGAGCTTGAATTATTAATTTGTGCACCACCCATCAATCCCGATATAAATGTTGATTTTTTGTGAAACTCTTGTGCATCTAATTCTAAAACCATCAATTATTTTTAATCATCAACTCAAGAGAGTTGGATATCTTTTCAATTGGCATTGATTCTCCCGTCCATAATTCAAATGATTTAGCTGCCTGATGAACTAACATAGCTAAACCTCCCAAAACTTTTGCTCCCTTCTTTTTTGCTAAGGTTAATAATTTGGTTTCGGTAGGATTATAAATCATATCAAATACTATTTGATTTTCATGAAAAGACTCTTCTATAACGATTGGTGATTCCTCTATAGCAGGAGACATTCCGATAGGAGATGCATTAATGATAAGGTTTGATGAATGGAATGTTTCAACCAGATCAGGAGGAAATAGTTCTGCTAATTTAAAATTATCATATCTCATCTTTTCTGAAAAATAAACCTGCAATGTCTCAGCACGTTGAACAGTACGATTTATGATATATATTTCCTTTGGTTTAAAATATCTAATCAATGTAAATATAGAAGCTCTGGCACCTCCTCCCGCACCTATTACGCAGACCTTCTTACCGATAATTTCATTTTTAAATTGTGAGAGGGTTTCCAATATTCCATGAACATCAGTGTTATATCCCTTAAGAAAACCTTGTTCGATAGTAATAGTATTTACTGCACCTATCATCGATGACTCCTCTGAGAGTTCATCCAGATAGTCTATTATTTTCACCTTATGAGGAATTGTGACGTTTAGCCCGTTCATACCCAGAGCTACGCATCCTCTAAGTGCATTTTCTAATTCATCCGTAACAACATCGAATGGAAGATAAATGTAATCTATATTTTTAATCTGATATGCAACATTATGGATAAAGGGCGAATAGGAATGTTTAACAGGATGACCGAGCAATCCAAGTAATTTTGTATTTGTGTAAAATGAATCTTTCATAAAATGGTTTAACAGTACGCCCTCATAATATAATCAAACCATAGATAAGATGGGTAAATATTTTGGGTTAAATTTCCCTCATCATCTTTTCAACAAGCTGTGAAAACCCGATCTCAGGATATTCATTCATGAACTTTTGTTTGATATCTGGATTAATTGAAAATGCTTTCTTCAAACACTCGATTGCTTCATTTGTTTGGTTTAATAATAATTTTACTTTTGCTTTTCCATACAAAGAATTTGCATCATCCGGGTTAATTCGCAGACACTCATCAAAAGCTTTAATAGCATTTATGCATTTCCCCATCTCAAGATAGGTTTGTGCCAGGCTAAACCAATATTGAATACTATTTGGAGATATTTTTACTGCAGTTAAATAACTCTCGGCTGATTCCTGTCGTTTTCCAAGTGAATATTCTAAATCGGCTTTTGCACTCCAGGCCTCCGCACTATTATTTGAAATTGATATTGCTTTATTGAAGTCTTTTAGTGCACGATTAAATTTACCTATAGAATCAAAACAAAATCCACGGGCTAGCAGGGCTTCGTAATAGTGTTCATTTATTTCAAGTGCTTCAGTAAAATATTTTATAGCATTTATAAAATCTCTATTTTCCTTATAAATATTACCAATATTATAACAACTAATTTCATCAAAATTATCAATCTGATGCACTTTTTTAAAACATTCTAATGCTTCGGTACTTCTACAAAGATCAATTAAAATAACCCCTTTGTTAAACCAGGCATTCGTAAAATCGTCCCTTAATGATATAGCTAGGTCATAACTATTTAAAGCTTGTTCAGGTTTATTTAACTTTGAAAGAACAACCCCCCTATTATACCATGCATTTACATAATATGGATCGAATTCCAAAAATTTATCATAAGCATCAAGAGCCTCAATATTTTCATTCATACTTTCATAACAAAAGCCCAACTCGTAGCTGGCCTCAGCATATTCGGGATCTTGTCTTAATACCTTTTTAAAGTATTGTATTGCAGTCTCAAATTTTTCTCTCTTCTGATTTAAAATACCCAAACAATATAAGGCTTCTTCATTGTTTGGTTCAGTATTCAGAACAAATTTTAATGTCTCTTCTGCTTGCGCAAAATCTCCCAGATTTTCTTCCACTGCAGATTTATCTATTAGAATTTCTGTATCACCCGGATTTAATGATAATGCTTTATTAAAACATTCTATCGCATTTTCATAATTACCAGCTAAATTGTGCAGTGACCCTTTCTTTGCCCAGTAATCCGAGTTGTAAGATGAGATATCGAGAAGATAATTTATGAAGAACAATCCATCTTCTATTAATCCATGATCAATACAAAGACTAACAACTTCTTCAATTCGCTCAAAGGAATCAAAAATTAATTTATCTTCGATTAATTTACGACAAGCACAAATTTCCTCCCCTACCTGCTTACCCTCAGGTTCAGGATAATCTTCATTGAATCCGGCTTCGTAGAAGGACATCTAGTTCTCCATTAATTAATTAGCTTGTAAAAAGTTAACATCTAATAATTAATTAAATAAAGATAATTTCAATTCTTAATTGAGTAACTTATCAGTAATTGGTCAAAACACAAATGCCGTGCCACAGAAGCATTGCTTTTTTATAACCGTGATTATATAATAGAAAATTAATAATCTAAAACAGTAGTAACTTTTTCAGCAGCATCTTTCAAACTGTTAGCGACTTCAAAGTTTATATCTGAATTATTAAGCAGCTTTCTTGCTTCCTTTGCATTCGTTCCTTCAAGCCTAACAACAATGGGTACAGTAACATTCATTTCCATTGCCGCATCAATAACTCCCTGTGCTACTCTATCGCATCTAACAATACCTCCAAAGATATTAATTAGAATAGCCTTAACATTAGAATCCGAAAGTATAATCTTGAATCCATTTGCAACAGTAGTTTTGTTCGCCCCACCACCAACATCAAGAAAATTAGCGGGTTCACCTCCTGCCAATTTAATGATATCCATTGTAGCCATTGCTAACCCGGCACCATTAACCATACAGCCAACATTGCCATCAAGTTTTGCCATCAAGTTTTATGTAATTTAAATCATATTTTGATGCTTCAACTTCTAAAGGATCTTCTTCATCCAGATCACGAAACTCACTTATCTCTTTGTGTCTATAAAGTGCATTGTCATCAAAATTCATCTTAGCATCCAATGCAATAACTTCTCCTTCTGTAGTTATTACCAAAGGATTTATCTCGACAAGTGATGCGTCAGTACCTTCGTATACTTTGTATAAACCTAATAAAAATTTAACTGCATTTTTATGCTGAGTACCTTTCAATCCAAGTGAAAATGCTAATTTTCTGGCTTGATACTGTTGCAATCCAACGGCTGGATCAATAGTTTCTTTAATAATTTTTTCTGGAGTTTCTTCAGCAACCTTTTCAATTTCTACGCCTCCTTCTGTTGATACCATAATTACATTTTTAGACGATGCTCTGTCTAATGTTATTCCAACATAAAATTCTTTTTCAATATTTACACCTTCTTCAATAAGTAATCGCTTTACAATTTTACCTTCCGGTCCGGTCTGATGAGTAACAAGATTCATCCCCAAAATCTGGCTGGCTAATTCCCAAACTTCGTGGATTGCTTTTGCAACCTTTACTCCCCCTCCCTTTCCTCTTCCACCAGCATGAATTTGTGCTTTAACTACCCACAAATCTCCTCCTAAGTCATCCTTTGCTAAATTAACAGCTTCTTCTGCAGAAAACGCAACCCTGCCTTTAGGAACCGCAACATTATAAGTCCTTAAAATTTCTTTACCTTGATATTCATGAACCTTCATTAAAATTCCTTTAAATATTAATTGTCATTTTAGTTGTGTTGATGATAATATTAATAATTTATTATAATTTTTCACTCATTGTTTGGGCCTGTAGGAATAATAATAAATAATCCCTTCCTCCAGCTTTAGAATCGGTTCCGGACATATTAAATCCACCGAATGGGTGGCATCCAACCAATGCACCGGTACATTTTCTGTTGAAGTAAAGATTCCCAATTAACAAATGTGATTTTGCAGCGTTTATCTTATTTCGATTTCTTGTATAAACTGCACCTGTTAACCCGTAAATCGTATTGTTTGCAATCTTTAAACTATGCTCATAGTTGTTGGATTTGATAACAGCCAGTACCGGACCAAAAATTTCTTCCTGAGCTAATCTATCATTGGGTTTAATATCTGTAATTACTGTTGGTTTGATAAAGTATCCGTTACCTTTTGCTTTTCCACCGCCGGTTAAAAGTTTCCCTTCTTTTTTACCTATCCGAATATAATTCAAAATACTTTTCTGTGCGCTTTCATTTATTACCGCGCCCATATCATAATTTTCTTCTCCAGGACCAACATGAATTTTTTCAACTTCAGTTTTTAACTTGCTAACAAATTTTGAATATACTTTCTTATCAACAATTGCTCTTGAGCAAGCAGAGCATTTCTGTCCTTGAAAACCGAATGCGGCAGCAGCTACACCTTTAGCTGCTTCATCCAAGTTTGTTTCATGATCAACTATAATACTATCTTTTCCTCCCATTTCAGCTATAACTCTCTTTAACCATATTTGTCCTGGTTGAACTTTAGCAGCTAATTCATAAATGTGTGTTCCTACCTCCATAGAACCAGTAAATGAAATGAATCTTACTTTCGGATGTCCCACCAATGTGTCACCCACTTCTCCACCGGAACCAGGAAGAAAATTAATTATACCATCCGGTAATCCTGATTCCTTCATAACATCACAAAATAACTTTCCCATCATTGGTGAATCACTTGAGGGTTTTAATACAACAGTATTACCTGTAACAACTGCAGCTGAAGTCATTCCAACTAATATCGCAAATGGAAAATTCCAGGGGGGAACCGTAACACCAACACCAAGTGGTAAATAAACCAGTTCATTTTTTTCACCTTTTAATGTCGTAATTGGTTGTTTGGATGCATATCGAAGCATTTCCCTGGCATAGAATTCTAAAAAATCAATTGCTTCTGCCGTATCTGCATCCGCTTCCAGATAGTTTTTTCCTGTTTCAAGAATCATCCATGAGTTTATTTCAAATCTACGTTTCTTAATTATAGCTGCAGCCTTAAAAAGATACCCTGCTCTATTCTGTGGTGGAACTAATTTCCATTCTTCAAATTTTTTATATGCTGTTTCAACTGCACGATTTGCAATTTCTTTCGTCCCTTTATGAAACTTTGCTATGATTTCATCTTTTTTTGATGGATTATACGATATGATTCTACCATTTGATCTTAGTTTTTTACCGTCCACTATCATCTCATGGGTTTTACCTAATTGTTTTCTTACCAACTTAAGCGCTTTTTCTTGTTTCTCTATATTTGATTTTTTTGAAAAATCAGTAAATGTCTCATTCCTGAATGGTTTAATTTTCATCCGTTGTTCTCCAGTCTAATTTTTTAAAATATGGTGAAAAATTAACCCTTTAGTTTTTGATAATCAATTTAAGTTACCACGTATATTAATTTATAAACAATAATCTCGTTCATAAAAAATAAAATGGCGAACTTTTTATTTTCTTTTTATGATGTTATATTCAATCTTAATATTTACTACTGCAGTTTAATTAAACTGTCAGGAAACCTATTAATTCTTTTGCGGAGGGGAAAATAAAATTTTCTTAGGAGAATGTAATGGCTCTATTAAAAGCATGCCAAACAATTACAGAACTTTATCAATTTTTGAGCGATGAATATAGAAGCAGACCGGATAAAGATTTATTAAGATATAAGGTTGATGGAAAATACATTGGCATTTCTTACTCTAAATTTAAAGAAGAAACTGATAATTTTGGATATGGCCTTGCTACCCTGGGTATAAAACGTAATGATAAAGTTGCAATAATTTCCGAGAATAGACCAGAATGGGTGTTTTCAGATATGGCATCACTGGCGTTGGGAGCTGTGAATGTTCCTATTTATCCCTCACTTACCTCAGAGTCGATAGAATATATATTAAATAATTCGGAATCGAAATGTGTAATTATTTCAAATACATTTCAGCTAAACAAGCTCTTAAAAGTCCGCGATAAGTGTTATCACTTAAAATTAATTATAATAATGAATCACTCCGATTTCGATTCATCAATTAAAAACCTTTACAGTTTCAAGCAGGTGCAAGATAAAGGAGTTCAGAAAAAATCAGCATCACCTAGGCTCTTGAAAGAGAATATGGAGTTAGTAAAGGAAGATGACGTGTGCACAATTATTTATACTTCAGGAACAACAGGAATTCCAAAGGGAGTTGTGTTAACTCATAAAAATATTATGTCTAATGTTACGAGTGCCATTGAAACATTTCCAATTAATGAAGAAGATGTATGGTTATCATTTTTACCACTTTGTCATATATTTGAAAGGATGGCGGGTTATTATACAGCTTTTGCTTCCGGTGGGACCGTTTGTTACGCGGAAAGCATAGAAAAGGTAGCGACAAACTTAGTTGAGGTTAAACCAACCATAATGACCTCAGTCCCAAGATTGTTTGAGAGGATATATTCAAGGATACTGAAAAATGTTGAAAGTCAGCCGAAAAGGAAACAAAAAATATTTTTTAGCGCAATAAACGTGGGGACTAAATTCGCGAAAGCAAAAAAATCCGGTAATGTCCCGCTTTCTATTAAAATAAAAAATGCGTTAGCTGGTAAATTGGTATTTAATAAATTACTTGAACGCACAGGAGGTAACATTAGATTTTTTATTTCCGGCGGGGCAGCATTATCACGTGAGCTTGGTGAATTTTTCGAAGCTATAGGTATTACAATTATAGAAGGTTATGGTTTAACAGAGTCTTCACCTGTTATAACTGCTAACCGGGTTGATGATTATAAATTTGGGACTGTGGGAAAACCATTTTCGGATGTAGAAGTAAAGATTGCTCCTGACGGGGAAATACTTGCAAAGGGACCAAACATTATGAAAGGTTATTATAAAAATAAAAAAGAAACAGATGAGACATTAAAAGACGGTTGGCTCCACACAGGTGATATTGGTGTTTTTGATTCTGATGGATTTTTAATGATTACAGACAGGAAGAAACATCTTTTTAAGACAACAGCGGGAAAATACATTGCTCCAACACACATTGAAAACACATTTCTCGCAAGCAAATATATTGACCAATTTATGGTGGTTGGTGATAGAAGGATGTTTATAAGTGCTCTTATTGTTCCGGATTTTGAAGCTGTTAAAGAATATGCTGACTCTAATAATATTCCATATAGTGATGAAAAAGATCTTGTGAAAAACGATAAGATATATAAACTTCTTGAGGATGATATGATCCAGTTTCAGAAGAAACTTGCAAACTATGAAAGGGTAAGAAAATTTGTTTTATTATATCGCCCGTTTACGATTGATTCCGGTGAGATTACACCAAGCATGAAAATAAAGCGTAAGATTGTTGAAAATAAATATAATGATCTCATTGAAATGATGTACGAAGGATTTAATAAGTAATAGAACAAAATCTCATAGTCAATCAGGACATGTTCATTACGCTAATAACCTGATCGTGAATCTTTCCGTTTGTAGCTAGTATTTTTTTGGAAAAAATATCTGTAGCGTTTGAATTAAAATCGGTTACCATAGCACCGGCTTCTTCCGCAATAAGTTTTCCTGCACATATATCCCACGCATGCAGATGAACTTCCCAGAATCCATCAAATACACCTGAGGCGAGATAACAAAAATCTATTGCTGCCGAACCTAATCTCCTTATTCCTCGTGAATTTTTTGTAAGCTCGATAAATTTTTCGAAAGCACCCTCAGGATTTTCCGCTACATTATACGGAAATCCGGTTACAAGTAAGCTTTGTTTTAATGATTTTGTATTACTAACCTTAATTTTTTTAGAATCAGCAAACGCTCCCCCACCCAGTTGTGCAGAATAGATTATATCATTCATTACATCATAGACAACACCTGCAATCGTTTCAGTATTTTGTTGTAAGCCGATTGATACTGAAAATATTGGCAATCCGTGTGCAAAATTTGTTGTCCCATCAAGTGGATCTACAACCCACCTATATTCCGAATCATTATTAACTTCTCCGCCTTCCTCTGCAAGAATACTATGTGATGGATACTTTTTTCTGATAAAATCGACAATCAACTTTTCAGAAGATTTATCGATTTCTGTAACTAAATTGCTCTCATTACTTTTGAATTCAATTTGTAGAGACTAGCCGAAACCTTCCCTGATTAATAATCCTGCCTGTTTACTAATTTTAATTATATCATCTATCATTTATAAAAAATGTTTTAATTAAATATGTATTAAGTATTAGTTGAGAACTAATGTAAAGAGTAATCAATCAATTATTAGTTCCTTGAAAGCCCTATTCTATTTTAGCAATTTTAATTTGTTTTCT
>JARRKK010000181.1:0-8425 GCA_037388105.1 Ignavibacteriaceae bacterium
AAAAAAATGTTCAGGTTCTCGCTCCCGTATTTCCGGATACACTCTCCAAATTGGATTTAATCTCAATATCTGAACCTGTTATAAATGAGACTGAAGAATTAAATACAATTAACTATAATTTTATTCTGGCAGGGTATGATTCAGTTTCTGCAACTATTCATCCGGTTACAATTGAATACCGATCAGAGGGAGATACAACACTTAAAAAAATCACAACTGACCCTGTTAACATTAACATTCATACTGTCCCCGTATCGACCGCTGAAGAAATTAAGGATGTAAAATCACCGCTAACAATTGCATTTGATTGGATTGAGTTGCTTCTCTGGCTGGCTTTAGGTTTAGTGGTGATAATAGTTGGCTGGATATTTTATAGAAGATATAAAAAGAAAAAATCTGAATTACACGTGGAGAAAAAGATCATCAAAATTCCCATACACGTTAAAGCTTTTGCTGCACTTGATGAACTAGAAAAAAAGCAGCTATGGCAAAAAGGTAAAATAAAAGAATACCATTCAAATATTACTGAAATCATAAGAATTTACTTTCAGGAAAGATTTGGTTTACCTGCTATGGAATTAACAACATCCGAATCTATTCAGCAGCTAAGAAGAACAAAAGAGGCAGGTAATATTATTGATTTAACTATCGACTTTTTATCGAACGCAGATCTTGTAAAATTTGCAAAATTTCAACCACTTCAGTCAGTTAACGAAGAGATTATGACTCAGGCAAGAAATATAGTGCAAAATACGATTCCCACGGCATCTGTACTGATCGAGGAGGAAGAATTAGATGTTTAACAACGTTGTATTTGCATATGAATGGGTTTTATATTTTCTCCTCTTAATTCCATTACTGCTTGTTTGGTATTTTTTTAAGGGTAGGAAAAATTTTGTTGCAGTAAAATACTCATCATTAAATATTTTAATAAACACTCCGATTACTATTAGAGAAAGATTAAAACACTTACCTGTAATTTTTAGAATGATTGCACTTGGGTTATTAATAATTGCCCTGGCAAGACCACAAAGTTTTAGCTCAGGTGAAAATGTAAATACTGAAGGTATTGATATTGCTATGGTCCTTGATATTTCAGGGAGTATGTTAGCTGAAGATCTTAAACCGAATCGCTTAGATGCAGCAAAAATTGTAATCGATGATTTTGTGGAGGGCAGGACCTCCGATAGAATTGGATTGGTGGTTTTTGCTCGGGAAGCATTCACGCAGTGCCCGCTCACAATAGATTATAATGTATTAAGAAATCTTCTCCTTGATATCCGGAGCGGGATGATTGAAGACGGGACTGCAATTGGTAATGCAATCGCAAATGGTGTTAACAGATTAAAAGAAAGTGATGCAAAGAGCCGTATTATTATACTCCTTACAGATGGTGTAAATAACAGTGGTGAAGTCGATCCAATATCTGCGGCAGAAATTGCCAAAACTTTCGGAATTAGAATATATACTATTGGTGTTGGAACCCGGGGTCAGGCACCATATCCGGTAAAAACACCTTTTGGGACACGTTATCAAATGGTGCCGGTTGAAATTGATGAAGCAGTCTTGAAAGAGATTTCAGGTATTACAGACGGACAATATTTCAGAGCGACAAACAATCAAGCGTTAAAAGATATTTACGAAAAAATTGATCAGCTGGAAAAAACCAAAATTGAAATAACTTCTTACAGCAACGCAAAGGAACTGTATTATAGCTGGCTAGGTTGGGGTTTATTATTTCTGGTGCTGGAATTAGGTATTTCAAGAACAATTTTTAGAAAGTTACCGTAGAACAATGATAAAATTTGCTAATCCGGAATATTTAAATGCATTATATCTGATACCAGTATTGGCGGTTATATTATCGATACTTTATAAAAATAAAAATAAATTGCTTGAAAAATTCGCTGATAAGGAACTTCATTCTGTTCTTGTTCCATTGTATAGCAATGTTAAAAATTATTTGAAGTTCGGGGTAATCTTGATTGCCTTAGCGTGTGCCATAGTAGCCGCAGCCAATCCACAAGTCGGTACCAAGCTTCAGGAAGTTAAACAAACGGGTATTGATGTTTTTATTTTGCTTGATGTATCACTCAGTATGACAGCGGAGGATATCAAACCAAACAGACTTGAAAAAGCTAAGTATCAGATCTCGAATTTAATCCAAAAGTTGAGGGGCGACAGGATTGGATTAATAATCTTCTCTGGCAGAGCTTATATACAATTTCCACTAACAACTGATTATTCGGCAGCAAATTTGTTTCTCTCCGCTGTCGATGTTAATTCGGTTCCACAGCCGGGTACAGCAATTGGCTCTGCTATCAGACTGGCTACAGAATCATTTGATTCTTCAGCTACAGAAAAAGTAATCATTGCCATTACAGACGGTGAAGATCACGAAGGTGATGTGCTGGAATCCGTAAATGAAGCTGTTGGAATTGGCATTAAAATTTACACTATTGGTTTAGGTTCAACTGGCGGTGTGCCAATACCCGTTTATGACACACGTGGCAGTATGATAGGATTTAAAAAAGATAATGCTGGAAACACTGTGCTAACAAAGCTGGATGAAGCAACTTTAAAGGATATTGCCTCAGATGGTAAAGGGGAATATTTTAGAGGCAATAATTACGAAGATTATTTGGATAAAATTTACAACGAATTGTCGGAACTAAAGAAATCAGAGTTTGGTGTAAAAAAGGTTACTGATTACGAAGATCGCTTTTATTATTTTTTAATACCTGCTATTATCTTGTTGATCATTGAATTATTCATATCAGAGAAGAAATCATCATTATATAGCAGGCTAAATAAAAAATTAGGATTGGAATAAGCACAATGAGAAAAGAAATGAAATCGATACTAATATTATTTTACTTAGGGATGATCTTCTTCTTTCCCCAGATAATTTATTCTCAGTCGGTAAGGGGATTAGTAAACGACGGTGTTGAAAAGTATAAAGATGGTAAATATTCTGATGCTGAGGTCGACTTTAAAAAGGGAACTGAAAAGGCACCGGATAATTTTGAAGCACAATTCAATTTAGGTGACGCTTATTTCAAAAGTCAAAGATATGATGACGCAATAAAGTCTTATCAATCATCATTAGCTATGGCACGAACTGATTCTGAAAAATCAAGGGTTCATTATAATGTTGGTAATTCATTGTTAAAATCGCAAAAGATTAAAGAGAGCATTGAAGAGTATAAGAAATCATTAAAACTAAATCCAAATGATCAAGAGGCCAAATATAACCTGTCTTATGCGTTAGAAATGTTGAAGAAGCAGGAGAAGCAAAAGGATCAGCAAAAAGATAAAAAGGATGAGGATAAGAAGGAAGAGGAAAAGAAAGACGAACAGAAAGATAAAAAAGAGGATAAGAAAGAAGAGCAGAAGCAAGATCAGGATAAAAAACAGGATGAGCAAAAACAAGATCAACAGCAGAAAGAAGAAAATCAGCAACAGCAACAGAAACAGCAGGAACATAAAATATCAAAAGAGGAAGCCGAAAGAATACGTGAAGCTTTAAAAGACAATGAAAAGGATCTTCAAAAGGAATTGAGAAAAGTAAAGGGCAAAAGAGTTAAGACTGACAAGGATTGGTAAATATGAAGATATCATTATTAATAATCATTTTATTATTACCACTTAAGTTATCTTCTCAAAGTTTTACTGCATCTGTAAATGAAACAACTGTTGCAGATAACGAACAATTCAAAGTTACATTTACATTGTCGGGTAATAATGTTAACGGGATTAAAAACTTTAATCCACCTCCGTTCAGCAACTTCATAATTTTAAGTGGGCCAAACCAATCTACAAGTATTCAGTTTATTAATGGTGTCCAATCTGGTTCAATCAGCTACAGCTACATATTACAACCAAGAAGTCTTGGTAATTTTTCAATCGGAAAAGCTTCTATTGAATATGATGGGGAAGAATATCAAACAGAACCTTTGAATATAACTGTGGTGAAAGGAAATTCTAAACCAAAGCAGCAAAAACAGGATGACGCTATTTCAAATGAAGAAATTGCAAAGAACTTATTTATCAAGGCAACTGTTGACAAAAGAAAAGTATTTTTGGGGGAGCAGGTTACAGTTACATATAAATTATACACAAGATTGAATATTGCTGCTCAGATGTCAATAAGTAAACTTCCACAATACCAGGGTTTCTGGACTGAAGAGTTGGAAACCTCAACAAATATTGTATTTATGACAGAGGTTATAGATGGTAAACAGTTCAGGGTAGGCACATTAAAAAGAGCTGCACTTTTTCCAACCCAAACTGGTAAGCTTGAAATTACGCCTTTTGAGTTAACAGTTCCCATTCAGATAAAAAAGAACAGAAACCGGAACAACATATTCGATGATTTCTTTAACGATCCTTTTGGTAATTCCAAAACCATTGAATTCAATGCCATATCTGATAAAATCACTATTGATGTTCTGCAGCTTCCACAAAAGAATAAACCGGATTCATTTAAGGGTGCTGTGGGTGATTTTACATTCCGTGCTGATTTAGATAAAACTTCTGCTAAAACAAATGAGCCTGTAACTCTCAAGATTGAAATTAGTGGTAACGGTAATATTCAATTAGTTGATATGCCCGAATTGAATCTTCCGACAGGATTTGAAAAGTATGAACCTAAAACTTCGGAGAAGATAAACAATAAAAATATAATCTCAGGAACAAAAACTGCCGAGTATTTAATGGTTCCAAGGGTAGTTGGAAAAAGAGAAATTCCTGCAATTAAATTTAGCTATTTTGATCCAGCAAATAAGAAATATATCACCAAACAATCCGGTCCATTCACATTAAATATTACACAAGGCGAAAGTCTCCCTGATGTTCAGGTCGCTAATAAGGAAGAAATAAGAAAGCTCGGTGAAGATATTCGTTTTATAAAAACTTCCGGTTATGATATTTATAAAAAAGAAGAGAGCGTATTGTTTACTCCTTTTTTCTGGATTGGCGGAGTCACACCAATGGTTCTTCTCTTTGTACTAATCGGATGGAAAAGAAAAAACGATAAACTGGCAGGGAACCTTACACTATTAAATTACCAGAGAGCGCAGAAGATTGCAAAGAAGAGATTAAAAAAGGCGAAGCAATTATTGAATGAAAATAATCACAAAGAATTTTATACTGAAATTTCTCAAGCATTGTTCGGATATCTTGAAGATAAACTTCATATTGCAAAAGCTGAGTTTACAATTGATAAAGCAAAGGATGAATTAGCAAAATTAAATGTTAATGACGATCTGACACAAAAGGTAAAACAGATGGCTGAAGCTTGTGAGTTTATAAGATTTGCCCCAGGTGCCGAGGAGAACACTGCAATGAAGAGCACATTTGATCAGATGGCAAATGTTATTACTGATGTTGAGAAAAGTATTGTTGAGAAAAATGGTAAATTGTTAATGTATTCATTCTTGTCTTTATTAACTCATTTACGTTAAATGCATCCGAAATCTACGATGTTATGGAAAAGGGGAATACCTACTACCGAGATGGTGAATTCGAACAAGCAATTGAGGAATACAGTAAGTTAGTTGATGAGGGCTATTTGGGTGCATCCCTTTTTTATAACCTCGGTAATTCGTATTACAGAATTGGCAAAATTGGTTTAGCAATATTATACTACGAAAAAGCATTAAAACTATCTCCATCAGACGAGGACATTAAACACAATTTAAATTTTGCACAACTCAGTACAGTTGACAGAATACAGCCACTTCCAACGTTTTTTCTGTTTGAATGGTGGGAAGAATTACTCGGCTCTTTTACTGAAAATGGTTGGGTTTCTATAATATTTATACTTTATTTACTGGTTGTTATTATTACAGCCAGCTACTTTTTCGCACGATCAGTAAAGCAGCAAAAGTTAATCCTGTTTTCAGGGGTTGCAGTACTATTTGTCTTAGCTATCTCTATTTCCTTACTAATTGTTAAACTAAATCGAGATGCGACTGTTAAGAGTGGTGTAATAGTAGAACAGTTTGTAACAGTAAAGTCCTCTCCCGATCCCAAAAGCACAGATGCATTTGTTATTCACGAAGGTTTGAAAGTCAATCTTGAAGATAAACTGGATGAGTGGGTTAAAGTACGCTTAGCTGATGGTAAGGTTGGTTGGATTGAAAATAATTATGTGAAACAGATTTAAATTAATATTGCCATTCCAATTAAGCATATTATTTTGTAGTTAACATCAATCAAAAAATCCAAATCACAAGAATTATACGCATCAAAAATACAAATAACAATTTTCAGTGATTCTTTGAAATTTCGCGATTGAATATTAATTGTAATTTGTCATTTGATATTTGGAATACAAACCATAATGTAATAATCTTTTTAATCGTCACTTCTCATTGAAATTGCTTACCAAAACGTATATATCTATTTTTACATTATGGATGCGAAAAGATATAATAATATAAAACTGGGTATTGGAATCGGTAAAGCAGTCATCAGTTTTATTGGTATTTTATTATTTGTGTGGCTTGACTATAGCAAAGAATTAGAAAAAATTGCTTCATTATATGTTGATGATAAATACCTGGTATTCCTTATTTTCACATTTCTAATTGGAATGGGCAAAAATTTTAAAGGATCAATGGTGTCTCTTGTTATTGGAGTGCCGATTATGCTGATCTTCTATTTTACATTAAACCAGTTTGGTTCATCTTGGTGGCTTCCGTTTGCCATTATAATGTTTTTTGTTTCTGTTGTGCTCTCACAAATTTTTCCTGTTTTGATATTACCACTATTTCATAAGATCACTCCTTTTGAAAATGAAGAGTTAAAAAAGAATATCAATAAAATTGCTGATGATGCGGGAATAAAAGTGGAGAATATTTACCGGTTTGATATGAGTAAAAACACAAAGAAGGCAAATGCCGCCTTAACAGGATTAGGAAAAACAAAAAGAATAATTTTGGGTGATACACTTATTGATAGCTATTCGAATGAAGAGATTGAAACTGTTATTGCACACGAATTGGGGCATTATAAAAGGAAGCATATTGTAAAGAACATTCTTATCGGAACAGCATCAAGTTTTCTAACCTTGTTTTTAATTTCCTATCTGTATGAGAATTCGTTGCAACTATTTGGATTTTCTTCAATCACTCAGGTAGCTGCACTTCCCTTGCTTGCATTATGGTCTATGCTTATTGGATTGATTCAGGCTCCTATTGGTAACATACTCTCACGAAAATATGAATATGAAGCTGATGAATATGCGGTCAGGGAAACCGGATTACCCGATCAGTTTGTTAATACACTCGAAAAAATAACTGATCAAAATTTAGGGGATAAGGAACCGCATCCGTTTGTGGAATGGTTTTTTTACAGCCATCCATCAATAAAGAACAGGGTCAATGCAATAAAATCCTTTGCAGAAGCTAACAATATTGTCTCGCCTGTTTCGGATGAAAGTTCTCTATCCTTACAAAGTAATTAAATGATTACTTTTTTAAGAATATTATTAATTTCAATTCATATTTTACTTTCTTCAATCCTCGGAATTATTTTTGCTTTCCAGCCAAGTTATAATCTATATTTTAAATTATCTAAATATTTCTCAGGTGGTATACTATGGCTGAGCGGTATACAATTAAAAATTACCGGATTGAATAATTTTTCTCCCAATGAGACTTATGTTTTTGTATCAAATCACTCAAGCCAGTTTGATATTGTGGCTCTTCAGAAATCTATTCCAAATAGAATGGCAATGATATTTAAAAAGGAATTGGCAAAAATTCCCTTTTTCGGATGGCAGCTTTATCTTGGTCCATATGTTATGATTGACAGAAAAAACATGGAGCGTGCAATGAAGAGTATTGAAGAAGCAAAAATAAAAATGGAGAAGAACAATATTTCCATCGTCGTTTTTGCAGAAGGGACCAGGAGCAAAACAGGTGAGGTTCAACAATTCAAAAGAGGTGCCTTCCGTTTAGCAACAAAAGTTGGTTATCCGATTGTTCCGGTTTCTATTAGTGGTTCAAATAAAATAATGCCGAAAGGTACTTTTAAATTGAGAAGTGGGACAATTCAAATTCATTTTGATAAGCCAGTACTTTCAGATAACATTGAAAAGAGAGAGGATGAGATGGAGTTAATGAAATCGGTGAGAGATATGATAATAAAAAATCATTTGTACACAGAACAGAATACTTAATAATTGATTATTGGAATTATACCTGCAAGATTTGCTTCAACCAGGTTGATGGGAAAACCACTTGCCGATATTGGTGGTAAGCCACTGATCCAACACACTTTTGAGAGTGCTTCAAGATCAAAATTAATACAAAAAATTATTATTGCTGTTGATGATGAAAAAGTTGCACGGGTTTGTACTGGTTTTGGTGCGAATGTAATATTAACTCCAAAAGATATTCTAACCGGTTCGGATAGG
>JARRKK010000182.1:0-3874 GCA_037388105.1 Ignavibacteriaceae bacterium
ATAGCCGGGAGAATTTATCAATCAATTAATCATAGGAGGATACTATGAAAGACATAATCGTTGTGTTTTTGTTCATGGGGATTACATTATTATACTTCGGGTGCTCAGATAATCCTTCTGCCCCGGTATTAGACCAAAGTGATCAGGTGACTAACACACTTGATAAAAAACCAGCACCAACGCTTAATTGTACAACCGAGTATTTCTTTGTTGGTACTCTGGGTATAATGGATGGCCAGGGAAGATTACTTGCATGGGAGGGACCTATAAGTGGTGACATTAATGGTGTAATACAATGGTGGATGGA
The DNA here is from genome assembly GCA_037388105.1 of Ignavibacteriaceae bacterium. Taxonomy (GTDB): domain Bacteria; phylum Bacteroidota; class Ignavibacteria; order Ignavibacteriales; family Ignavibacteriaceae; genus BMS3ABIN03. The sequence goes on from JARRKK010000182.1 coordinate 308, forward strand.
TATAGGAACGAAGGTGAACACTGGTCAGGCATCCCACTACGTAGACAGATTTGTAATCTTGAATAATGAGAAAACTGTGCTACTTCTGGCAGGAGATGAGGCTGGTACAACTACAGCCCGTCAAGGGAAAAACAGTAATTGGCGAACGAATGGTATAGTTACAGATGCAGCCGTAGCTTATGAGGATTGGATTGGTCGTGAGAACCATGCTGAAGGACATTTTACTTGGACAATTGTTGGTGTATTACCAGAACATGGCTATGGTACATTTAGAATAAATTGATAATGATGTAGTGGCTCTGAATAGGAACAAGATTTTTTACATAGATAAAAATATATTCCCAAAACTAGAAAGTCTGGGGGAATTATAAATCAATTTTAATAATAGGAGGAAGCAATGAAAAAACTAATTCTCATTTTCTTGTTTGTTGGAATAGCTATGCTCTACAATAGCTGTTCAGATAACAATCCATCGGCACCTGCGTTAAGTCAGAGTGATCAAGTGACTGCCACACTTGATAAAAAACCAGCAGCGAATCTTATCGGCGCGATGGACTTAACTTTCATGCCGGGATGGGATGGTACTATAACTTTTGAGGATGGTAGTATTTATGGAATAAGATTTTTCCATCTCAGTGATAAAATGACAGGGGTAGCTTATCATTTTGGAGAAAGATGGGAAATCTATGATCCTCAAAATCCAACAAATGTGCTTATGGCAGGACCTGATGAAGGCGTCAGTCCAGGTCCCAAATTTCCGGATCCAACTAAATATGTCATGAATGGAAATGTAACTGAAGCATCCGGAGAATTTGTTGAATGGCTTGGTCGTAATGTACATATGAGTGGAGTTATAACTTATGATGAATCTGGAAATCCGCTAACTGCTCCTGGCACATTTAGGACAAACTAAGATCAGTTTGGTGATTACTACTAACAGATGCTAAATATTTTACATTATCAGGAAACACCCAGTTATCCGCAGATGAGCAGATGCTGGGTGTTTATTAATTCATTCAAGCAAAGAAGATGATTCGACTAAAACGAATAATACTGTCTCGGTCCCTAAAGTTCTAGATATTTTGATAATCATTAAATCATAGGAGGATACTATGAAACACTTAATTATTGCAATTTTATTCGTGGGAATAGCCGTCTTCTACTTTGGATGCTCGGATAACAGCTCCTCGGCACCAAACTTAAACCAAAATGATCAAGTAACTGCCACACTTGATAAAAAACCAGCCCCAAACCTGATAGGCAGACTTGTGTTAACCTTTGATTCTAATGCTGATCCAGAAAAGGATGAACCGGTGTGGGTTGGTACAGTCACGTTCGAGAAACTTGGTACATTTGATATAAGATTCTTTCATACAGGAGGTGTTGGTGTAATAGGTCAAGCAAATCATTTTGAGGAAAAATTTGAGATCTATGAAAAAGATGATGTTTATTTGGCAGGGGTAGATGTTGGTGTTGTGGCGTTGGCAAACAAAGTCCCTGAAGCTACAATGTATGTTATGAATGGTGTGGTAAGAGAAGCGAAAGGGGATTTTGTAGACTGGATGGATCGCAATATGCTTGCAAGCGGTAATGTATATTGGATAATGGGAGAAAAAGGTCCAGAACCTGATACAGCTGATGGACTATTTCAGATAAACTAATTACATTACCCGTTGGGACGCAAGATTATGCTCCAGAATCAGCTCCTGGTATATTGAGAATAAACTGAATTGTAACACAGAGATGCTGGAGTATCACTGGAAGATCTTTCTAAATGTTTATTCACTGAACGATTAAGATGGGCCTCATACACCAAAGCTTAGGACAATAACTGTAATGAAGTAGACATATAAGCATTGCAAATTTCTATCTCCCCTACCAATGAAAGTTGGTGGGGGATTTTATTTTTCTAATTTTTGCTTGAAAGAAAATAATTGAGTTAACCAGTAGCACTTGTTAATATAATGCAATCTTTAATGATGCAATCCCTCTGCATCATATGTTTGCTCTATTAGTTTAGGACTGATATAACGTATACCAAGATTCATTCCTCTAAGAATAAAAAGTATTGCTAAAATCATTGCGAAATATGGTGTGGCTTTTCTTAACTTTGTTCTGATACCAATATTTATATATTTACCAAAAACTGTTGCCATAAACATTGCTGGAATGGTACCAACACCAAATAAAAACATTACAGCCGCACCGGAAATTGCATCACCACTTGTAATCGCGCCTGCAAGACCTATGTATACAAATCCACAAGGAAGAAATCCGTTCAATATCCCTATTGAAAACATAGAAGAGAAGGTGCCCTTCCTAAATAGCATCCCTATATTAGCCTTTAATGGCTGTACAACTTTTTGAACAAGGGAAAGTTGTATAATATAATTTTTTTGTTTTTGAGGTAAAAGCACCGATATTAATATTATCACACCCAGAGCAATCGATACAAACTGTTGAGCGCCGGCAAGAGCAATTCTTTGTCCAACTAAACCAAATAGGGCTCCAAGCAGCATATAAGAAACGACCCGACCGAGATTGTATAAAAGTCTGCCAAAAAAGAATGAGACATTTGTGGAGTCTGGTACAGGTAGAGCGATAGCAATTGGACCACACATCCCTATACAATGTAAACTTCCAAATAATCCAACGAAGAATGCTGTTAAAATCTCAGGTGCCATAAATCTTGATTTAACATGATTTATTAAACTTTATTGAACCAAAACTCTTTTTTCTGTAAAGAATTCCTCTTTCTCTGTTTTCCAATTAACTTTAACCATCCACAAACCTTTAGTTAATTCTCTTACAGGGATTATCTGTATACCGGCAGAATCAGGTAATAATGGAATTCGAATATCATATTTAGAATCCGACGGACGGTAAAAATAGATCTCTCCACTGGTTATACTATTTTTTATGGAAGACGGCATTGTTACAGAAACAAGTTCACCATGAAAATTTATTATCTGCTTATTACTAATTTTATTGGTTCTTTCGATACGTTCAATTTGCTCTTGATATGCCAATTCTTTTTTATAGTAATCACGAGTTACTAAATCAACATCCTGGTTCATAAGGTAAATAACAACCGCCAAAGTACTACTCATAAACACAACAAATGATATCACTATCCCTGTACCCCAACTAAGTTTCAGTTTCATCTTTACTCCTCTTCTTAACCGGACCTAATAATGAAGTCCTTATGGTCTTTACAAACGTTTCACCGTTATAAACACTAATATCAATTGGAGTGTTCATTTTTTCTATGGCTTTTAGTGGCACGATTATTAAAAATTTCACATCAGCAATTTGTTGAGGTTCAATTATCAGTTCCTTACCAATTATTTTCAGTTCACCTTCTACATTATCCAATCTTAATGTAATTTTCGCCTTATCAAACGATTTATTTACAATATTTAAATCATATATGTTACTAACTCTATCATCGGGCTGCTCCTGATAGAGTAATCCCGGCGTTCTAAAAATATTAACATTTAAATCAGTTCTTGTTATCAGAAGGTACGAAAGTACCCCTGTTAAAAATGTTAGAAGAATAGTGTAACC
>JARRKK010000182.1:3907-11051 GCA_037388105.1 Ignavibacteriaceae bacterium
ATTTATTGAAGCATATCTTATCAAACCACGAGCCCGACCAACTTTATCCATTACCATATCGCATTCATCAATACAAGCAGTGCAGTTTACACATTCCAGTTGAATTCCATCCCTGATATCTATACCGGTAGGACAAACATCAACACACAGATGACAGTCAATGCAATCACCAAGTTCATTCTGGTTCTCATTTTTTCTTATCGGTCCTCGCTGCTCTCCCCGAACATAATCATAAGCAACAACAATTGAATCTTTATCAAGGAGAACTCCTTGAAGCCTTCCGTAAGGACAAACAACTGTACAAACCTGCTCTCTGAAAGAAGAGAAAATCCAATAGAATATGAGTGAGAATATTGTTATCGCAACTAAGCCCTGCAAATGTTCTAACGGAGGATCAGTGACAATGATTATTAATTCATCTAAACTAATTATATAAGCCAAAAATACATTTGCAATAAAGAACGATATTCCGAAAAAAATCACGTGCTTCAACACTTTTTTAATAATCTTTTTTAAGGTATTCCGAAAAAGATAAAATTGCGGTTTATAATATCGAGAAGAACAAACGGATGACCATTTACTTTAATGAAGGGAGTCCCGATCAAAACAGCAAGTAAAAAGATACTTACAATGTTGCGCGAATTATAAAATCTTCCGGAGGGTTTCTTCGGATAAATCCATTTTCTTTTCCCCTCGTCACTTACGGTAGTTAATTGATCTCGAAAATTCTTTTCTTGCTTTGCTCCGGTTGAAACTATTCTTTTTTCATCGCTCATCATACTTTAAATTATCGTTCACCAAGATAGTTACGATTGTTAATAACTAAAGATTAATCTGATCATCTTTTTTGTCCGGTGCAGGTTCCGTCCAAATTTCCCCCTGAGGTGGTTTCGGTACTGCCGGGTGTGTTCCTTGCAAACTCATAACGTAGCTCGCAACTTCCTGTATTTCAATTGGATTGAGCTGTCTCTGCCAACTGATCATTCCTTTTTCAGGGACTCCATACTTAATGGTATGAAAAATATTTTTAATTCCTCCACCATGAATCCAATATTCATCTGTTAGGTTTGGTCCTACCAATCCTCCACCATCAGCTAAGTGACACGCAACGCAATTTGCCTCAAAAATATTCTTCCCTGCTAATAAAGCTACATCATCTGTCAATTGTGTGACACTCTGTTCCGTAAGAAATGCTCCCGATGCCATTAATTCCTCCTTTTGCAACAATGCAATCTTCATCTCCTCTTCATATTCTTCATACATAAGTTTTCCGGTATTCAAAACATGAAAATTTAACATGTAGTAAACCGCAAACAATATTGTAACCCAAAACAAACCAGTAAACCAGGGTGGGATACGGCTATCGAGTTCTTTAATACCATCATATTCATGATCGAATAAAATGTCCTTCTCCTTTTCGATGGGAGTAGAGAGTGTTAGCAAATGTCTTAACTTCGCAAAAAGTGGAATTTCCTTTTTCTCTGTTGTTTCTTTCTTTTGCTCAAAATAGATCAACCCGAGAAAAGTAAGCACGACTACTAACATCAAACTGATAGCAATAATATCATAATAATTCGGCGGAAAATCCGATTCACCTTCTGCAAACAAATTTGTATTAAGTATCAATAGAATGAATGTAAATAGAGTTATCTTCACTTTACTGAGCCTCCTGGATATTATCTGATTCACCTGTTGAATTTAAATTTCCATTAGTTTTTAAATCGAGTGGCATCTCAGCCATCTCTTTTAAATACTTTTTATCGATCTTCACCATCCAAACAAAGATTGCTACAAAAAACAAAACAAAAATAATTAATGAGACAAGCGGATAAAGTTCCACTCCTTCAATCGATTGTAAATAATTTCTAATCATCTTATTTATTTGCCTGAAGATTTTTTACTTTTATATCTGTTCCAAGTCTCTGCAAATATGCAATAAGTGCAATAATTTCTTTATTCGGCTCGGCTGGAACCCCCGCTTCCTGCAGATTGAGAGCAATGGCTTCAGCCTGCTTCGTTAATTGTTCATTAGCAATTTCTTCATAAGCATCCGGATATGGTACCCCAATACTTCTCATAACACTAATCTTTTTTTCAGTTGTTGAGATATCCAGATCATTTGTAATTAACCATGGGTAGGCGGGCATGATAGATCCGGGGGACATACTTGCAGGTTCATTCATATGAAGATAATGCCACAAGTTTGGATATTTACCACCTTCGCGGTGAAGATCAGGACCCGTTCTCTTGGAACCCCATAAGAATGGATGATCATAAACGAACTCACCTGCTTTAGAGTATTCACCATACCTTTCAGTCTCAGATCTGAACGGACGAATCAGTTGGGAATGGCAGCTATTACACGCTTCACGTATATAAATATCCCTTCCTTGTAATTCCAGCGGGGTATATGGTTGAACAGCACTGATAGTAGGCACATTTGATTTTATTAAAAAAGTTGGTACAAATTCAATAACGGTTCCAATTAAAATAACTACGAGAGACAAAACCAAAAAGAATACTGGTTTTCCTTCAAGCCAGCGATGTCTGTTTCCTCTTGAAAATTGATCGGTTTTCTTTATAAGTCCTGGAGCTTCAGCTGCTTCATCATTTAAGAACGATCCCATCTTCATGGTTTTCAGTAGGTTATACACCATAATTACAACACCAGTAAGATAAATGCTTCCTCCAATCATCCTGATAACGTACATCGGAATAATCTGAATCACTGTCTCTAAAAAATTTGGGTATTGAAGAACACCTAATTCATCAAACTGTTTCCACATTAATGATTGAGTAATTCCAGCCCAATACATTGATAAAGCATAGAATACAATACCAAGTGTTCCCAACCAGAAGTGAGTATTCGCGAGTTTTTTTGAATACAACTGAGTTCGCCACAACTTTGGTATGAGCCAGTAAAGCATTCCAAAAGTTAGAAATCCATTCCAGCCCAAGGCACCAATATGCACATGCGCCACTATCCAATCTGTAAAATGAGCAATTGCATTTACATTTTTTAATGACAGCATCGGTCCTTCAAAAGTTGCCATACCGTATGCCGTAACAGCAACCACCATAAATTTTAATATCGGGTCCTCCCTGACTTTATCCCAGGCACCACGTAATGTAAGGAGTCCGTTTATCATTCCGCCCCACGAAGGAGCAATTAACATAATTGAGAATACCACACCTAATGATTGTGCCCAATCCGGTAACGCAGAATAAAGTAAGTGATGTGGTCCCGCCCAGATATAAAGAAAAATTAATGCCCAGAAATGAACTATTGAAAGTCTGTACGAATAAACAGGTCTGTTTGCTGCTTTTGGCAGATAGTAATACATAAGCCCCAAATAAGGTGTGGTTAAAAAGAAAGCAACTGCATTATGACCATACCACCATTGGACAAGTGCATCCTGTACACCAGCATAAATCGGATAACTTTTTAAGAAGGTAACAGGGATCTCAATAGAATTGTCTATATGAAGCACTGCAACAGTTACCCAGGTTGCAATGTAAAACCAGATAGCAACATAAATATGTTTTTCTCTTCTTTTAATTATGGTTCCTATCATATTGATACCAAAGATGACCCATATTAAAGTGATAGCAATATCTATGGGCCACTCGAGTTCAGCATATTCTTTACTTGTTGTTATTCCAAATGGCAGAGTTAGTGCGGCAGACACAATTATTAATTGCCATCCCCAAAAATGAATGTTGCTTAGTAAGTCACTAAACAATCTTGCTTTTAATAATCGCTGAAGTGAGTAATATATTCCGCAAAATATGGCATTTCCAACAAAGGCAAATATCACTGCGTTCGTATGCAGTGGTCTTATCCTTCCAAAAGTTAAAAACGGAATGTTAAAGCTTGCGCCCGGTTCAAACATCTGGGTAGCAATCAGAATTCCAACAAGCATTCCAACCAAGCCCCATAACATAGTTGCAAATGCGAATTTTCTTACAATGCCATTATCATAACTGAATTTCTCTAACTCCATAGAAGGATTCTCCCGAATTGAATTTTAATTTTCATTTTCAGATGATTTATTTTCCTCATTTTCGAAAAGCATCCTGACGGAAGGAGTATGCGTATCTTCGTACTGTCCGGTTTTCACTGCCCACAAGAATGCAATTAAAAAAGATACAGCTACTATTAAACTCGCTGCTATTAGAATAACTATAACTGAGATAGCAAACCTCTCTTCCTTGCAAATAAATTTGTGCTTAACGTAGCAAATGCCACTACTGAAATTGAACTAAGGGGCATTAAAATGGCTGCAACAATTGGCGAAAGTAGTCCCTGCACAGCGAATCCCAATCCAATCATATTATACAAGAATGATATAATAAAACTAATAAAAATTATGTAATTACTTGCTTTCGAAAAATAAATGAATTCAGGGAGAAGATTCAATTTATTAGCATCTAAAATAGCATCACTAGCCGGTGAAAAACTTCCGGTTTCATCAGTAACAGCAATTCCTACATCACTTTGTTTGAGGGCACCCGCATCATTCAATCCGTCACCAACCATTAATACTGTTCTTCCACCATTCTGTAAGTCCTTTATGTATTGGAGTTTATCATTCGGAGTTTTGTTAAAAAATAGTTGTGATTCATCATTAAAAAACTTCAGTAAATTTTCTTTCTCACCTTCGTTATCACCTGAGAGTAGAGATGGACTATATTTTCGACTGAGAGATTTAATAACTTTTTCTATCCCATGTCTATAAGAATTTGCTATCTCAAAGAAACCTATTATTACATCATCAATAACTAAATAAACTTTTGTTGAATTTATTTGAGTATTAGTTGAATCATTCTTTTGATTATCTATTTGTCTTTTTTTACTTATAAGTTTGTCTGACCCAATTATTACCTCGTGTCCGAATACAATTCCCTGGATTCCCTCACCTGAGATTTCTTGATAGTTTGTAACGGGATATAGATCTTCACCTTCCAATACATCATAAATTTTTCTGCTTAATGGATGGATTGAATTTTTGACAATTGATTTAACAATTTTCTGTTCTGATAATGTTAATACTTTCCCATTAAATATAATATTAGATTTACCTGATTTTGTGAGCGTACCTGTCTTATCAAATACGATTGAATCTATTTTTCCCATTTTTTCAATCGTGTCATTGTTTTTCACATAAAATTTATTCTTACCAAAAATTCTTAAACTATTTCCGAGTGTAAAAGGAACAGACAATACAAGTGCACAGGGACACGCAATAATTAGAATTGAAGTAAAAACATTTAGTGCTATTCCAACGCCATCAGACAACCAGACCAAAGATGAAATGACTGCAATTAATAAAATTATGGTTGTGAAATATTTACTAACTGTGTTTGAAAAATATGTAAAGTAACTTTCTGATTTTTTTGAAAACACATCATTGTTCCATAGCTGGGTTAAATAGCTTTGAGATACTTCTTTTATCACCTCAAGTTCAATAGCACTTCCAATCTGTCTTCCACCAGCATAGATCATCTCACCGGATACTTTTGAAACAGGTTTAGATTCTCCTGTTACAAAACTATAATCAATCATCCCGTTACCGCTAAACAATATTGAATCCGCTGGTATTATTTCGCCCTGTCGGACAATTATCCTGTCACTTAACTGTAACCTGGATAATGAAATTGATTTTTCATCCCTGTCTTTTTTTATTGTAACAGATAATGGAAAAAACGATTTGTAATTCCTCTCAAAATTAAGTGCAGCATAAGTTTTTCCTATATATTACTTCGTAAGCGCTTCGAAGAAAAAGGACTGTAATGCCTACAGATATCGGAACATCAATATTGATAGTTTTCTTTTTTAATCCCCTGATAGCTGATAGAAAATAACCGGAACCTGAATAGAAAAATACCGGAAGAGCAAGTAACAAATTGAAATACGTAAAATACTTACGAAGCATCGCATCGGAAAAATCAATACCGAGATACTCAGGAAAACTGAGCATCATAATATTTAGAAAGCAAAACCCGGCAATCCCAACTTGATAATAAAGTTTCTTCTGTGAGCGGTCATTCATCTTTTTATCAACAGATTCCAAGGTTATCAGCGGTTCGTAACCGATGGAGGCAAGCAGTATTACAATCTCTTTTAAACTTATTTTGTAATTATTAAAAGATACTGTCAGTTTTTTCCTCAGAAAATCAACCCGGGATTGGTTGACAGCAATATTGAGTTTATGGAGATTTTCCAGCAGCCAAATACATGAACTACAGTGTATTTGTGGAATATCGAAACTTACTTTTGTTAAATCCCCCTCTGTAAAGTCTATAAGTTGATTAACGACATTTGGATCATTAAGATACTCATAATTTCTTGATCCAATATGTTTTAGGGATACGCCGGGACTTTCATCCAAACTATAGTAATTGCAAAGTTTATTCTCATCAAGGATTTCGTAAACCGTTTTACAGCCATTGCAGCAAAATACCTTTTCATCAATTCTGATTGAATCATCCTTTGATTCCTCACCACAATGGTAACATAGTAACGCAGTATTTGTATTCGAGCTCTGAGATATAGAGTGAGACATTAAATTTTCAACAAATTTTTAAACCATGATTGAATTTATTTAGAATTTGTAACCCTAAAACTATTCTTGAAATATAGTAAAATTACATTTTCATTTGAAAAGGAAGCGAAAGAAAGTAATTTTAGGAAATTATATACAATTTTATTAATCAAAAAATAAAGAAGTCTTTAGAATGGAGATTAACAAGTTATAATTTGAAAAGCTGAAAGGAGTTAATAACAAATTGTCTTCCCTCTTCTTAAAAAAGGTTGGATTTAAAAATAAAACTACAACTCTTTTTTAGTTTTTTTATCCACTTATCTATTTTTCGTTAATATCTGAGCTGTATTACTTCGTAATTTTAATCGAAATAAATAAATCACTATTCCTATTTTCGATTCCTCCATAAAGTATTAAGCAAATAATAATAATTAGAAATTCGTAATTATAACTAATCGGAAGATTTAGTATAATTTTATTTATGGCAATTTTATTATCTGAAAAATATAATAAACATAAATTCATTATCAGCTTTAGACTGTCAAATTATTTAATACAGTATAATAATAATTTCTAAAGACTATGAGGCTAGTTATGAA
>JARRKK010000182.1:11087-15353 GCA_037388105.1 Ignavibacteriaceae bacterium
GGTGAATAATTGTAAAGACGGGAACGGTATTACTAATCTTGATGAGATACCGATAAGACCACCACAGTTTGGTGGAGACGAAAGCACTAGTATTCTTACATCACTTTTTAATTCTGCGGCTGATGGAGCTGCAGGTGACGTGGGAGGTGCAGCAGCCGGGTGGGTAATGGGAGCGCTGGGTTTGAGTGACGGCAGCCCTGATTACACAGAACAACTAGATAAGATAGATCAAGACCTTCAGATAGTTATCTCTGAGTTATCTACTATTGAAATGGAGTTAACCGAGATTTATAATGAACTCCTGGTAATCAACTGCAGTGATTGGGCAAACTCATTAGGAGAGCAGAAATCCAGAATAGATGGTTTATTTAGTAACTACAGTACTTATGTAAATACTGCATCAGCCGGTGGAAGAGTTGATTCGGCAACTATTGCCGATTGGGTTGACCAGGTTCTTGCAGAAGGAAGTTACACAAGTCATCAGCCAATGGATGAAATACTTTTACAATTAGCTGATCAGCTATATGTGCCTATTAACAGCGGAATTATACCTTCCTGCGTTCAGCTGATTCCGTTACCTGATGATAATTCTTTTGGCACAGATACAACCTATTATAACCAGGTGAAGTTATATTTAAATTATTACTTTGGCTATCAGATAAGAGGATTATTGCTGCTAAATGAGGCTTATCACTACAAAGCCTGGATAAGTGCTGGTTCGCCAATTTCCGATTCTCTTTCTGCTGATTCAATTGCTTATGTATGTGAGGATCTCAATGCAGAGGTCAATTGCAATTTAGCTGTCACTGCAGTGAACAATCTGTACAATAATCTTTACATACAATTAACAGCGGGTGGCGCGCCCTATACAAGTGATAATTTTTTGTTTCATTACAATAAATCGTCAGACTCCTACCTCTGGCCACTATCCCTTGAAAATTTTACCATAGCCGCCGGTGATAATTGTGCCGATCCTTTAACTTCAGCTAAACCATGTGGTATAACCGCCGATTTCCATAACGGTACTTCAATGGAAAGTGTTGTTTTCAAAGGTTTCAGCGGGTGGGTTACAGCTGGCACTACTTTGCTTATAGACCTTCTTTCTGGTTGGTCAAGCGGGACCGCTGGTAATTACCTTGAAAATTCTCTTGGCTTTCATAATATGAAAAACAAGATAGTAATTAGCTCAGATACAGTTAAACTTACACTAAATGAGACCGGACCTGACCCTCTGGATTATGTTCCTTTTTTTGATACGGATTGGGGTTACAACTTTTTACCTGATGGCGGAGGTCCTGCAAGAAAAGAAATTGACTTCCAGGAGGGAGTTTTAGTTAAAGGCAGAAAAGAAGGTAGTCTATGTAGGGGTCTTGTTTATTACTATTATACTATTTCTTATAGCATGAATTCTAAGGTGCCCGCTAACAGGAATAATTTTTATAATGCTCACGCAAGTGGTACATATTGCCAGCCATTAAGCGATGATGATTGGACTACTTGGTTTTCTTTTTCAACTAAACCTGGCTACCTTGCCCAGCAAGACGGTGTTGATAATACAAATACTACTGCTAAGCAATTTCGATGGCCAGTATTATCGGTTAGCAAAGTCACCTGCACCGAAAACCGTTCAAATAAAAACCCCGGTGGTATGTGGACTATGTGTGGTGACAACTTTACAGCCTGGTTTGATTACTATGTGCCCAGACCCGAAACGTGTGATAACCCTGGAGCTGGGGTTACCTGCACATTGACTTCCGGAACAATTGCTAAAGCCAAATCTGTGGTTGGGAATAATAACAAATTTAATAACCTTTTTTAGTAACTCAAGACACAACCAACTGTGAAAGCTTAAAATGAAAATAGAATTAAAATGAAACGATGTTGATAAATATTTTTATGTTTGTAACTTATGAAACAAACAGTCATTTCATCTTCAAGCCCTACGATTCGTAAAGGCTTATTAATAATCTCTTTCATCTGTACTTTATTTGGGGCCGCAATTGCGCTTTACGCAACAAACATAACCCTTTTACTTGCAAAAAATGTTACCGGAACCAGCGGGTGTACGGTAAATGAATGGATTTCATGTGATGCAGTACTCTCAACTAAATTTGCAACAATGTTTGGGATACCGGTGGCCTGGCTAGGTTTCTTATTTTATTTTTGGGCTGCCCTCACACTACTGGTCGCAATGATAAGGAAAGATACTCAACGATCAGCTGCTTCTGTTTCTGCAGTGCTTATAGGAACAATTATTGCAGTTCTGTTTTCTATCTATAAGGCTGTTCAATTGATAATTTTGGAGAAGTTATGTCCGCTATGTTTAGGAATGTACATTATTAATTTTTCAATTTTATTATTATTGATAAAAACAGCGGGATTATCATATCGACGGATTGGTATTTTTGTTTTTGAATATTTAAAAAGTTCGTCAGGTCTGAATTCCAAATTAACATTCTCTCCAAGACCGGTTTTATACAGCATCGCCATTGTATGGATTTTTAGTTTAGGATATGTCGGTATAATTAACTACGGAAAGAATATGCCTCTTGCCCTCGATAAAGAAAAATCATTTCATCTCGATAAGGCTCTTAAAGAATTTTTTGATATCACGCCTATAAAAGTCCCGGTTAATTCATATGCACCGGTAAAGGGTGGTAAGGATGCAACTATTACAATTGTTGAGTTTGCAGATTTCGAATGTCAGGCTTGTAAAATGCTGGCAGATAACATGACAGCCATTCTACAGGAATATGAAGGAAAGCTCAAGCTGGTTTTTATGAACTATCCACTTGACATCTCAATCAATCCATATATGAACCATGACCTTCACAAGTATTCCGGTATTGCTGCAATTGCAGGAGTATGTGCTCAAGAAGAGGGAAACTTTTGGGATTATTATGCAGAATTATTTGGCAATCAGAAAAAAATAAACCGGGAATTCCTACTTGAAGTGGCAGAAAAACAGGGATTGAACAGGAAAAAATTCGAAGAAAGAATGAATAGTCCTGAAGTTATCCAAAGTGTAAAAAATGATATTGAAGCCGGTAAATCTATCGATGTTCAGGGAACTCCTTCTTTATTTATTAATGGGCGACGTGTAGAGTATTGGAATAAACCTGAATTTATTAAAGCAGTAATTAATGAAGAATTAAAACGTGAGCAATTTCTATAAAAAAATGGAATTAAAATCCTAAAAACACTTGGCAGAATGTATAAATAATAACTGATATGAGACCAGAGCGAATATTTCTGTTTTTGGCGATTCTCTTCTAAGAATATATAAGGTAAATAATAAACTACAACTCTTTCTTAATTTTATTTATCCACTTTTCTATTTCCAGTTTCACTAAATCTGGATTGGGTGAGCCGAGTGTCTTCTTCCTGCTTAATACGTTTTTGATATCAAAAATTTCACGTGCCTGTTTATTAAAGACCGGATTTATTCTTTTCAGTTCTTCAAGAGTTAGCGAACCAAATTTCATGTTTTTAGCTTCACAATATTTCACAATCTCTCCCACAATATTATGTGCTTCACGGAAAGGAACCCCTTTTATCACTAACCAATCCGCAAGATCAGTTGAAAGTGAAAAATCACCATTAAGTTCTTCTTTAAATCTTTCAGTATTTATTTCCATAGTCTCAATCATTTGTCCTGTAAGTAATAAACTATTATGATAAGTTTCAACAGAATCAAAGAGTGGTTCCTTATCTTCCTGTAGATCACGGTTATAGCTTAAAGGTAGTCCTTTTAAAACCGTAACAAGAGAAATATAATTACCATTAACTCTCCCGGTTTTTCCGCGAATAAGTTCAGCAATATCGGGATTTTTCTTTTGAGGCATCAGGGATGAGCCAGTTGTATATTCATCGCTGAGTTTAATAAAATTCCACTCCGATGATGACCATATAATTATCTCTTCAGAAAGTCTGCTCAGATGTATCATCCCGATAACGCAACAATGCAGAAAATCCAGAACAAAATCTCTATCGGATATAGCATCAATACTGTTTGAGGTAATGTCTGTAAATCCAAGTTTTTCTGCTGTATATTTTCTATCCAATGGTAAAGTCGAACCAGCCAATGCACCGGAACCTAATGGCGAAACATCTGCTTCATGATGAACAAAGTTTAATTTTCTTTTATCTCTTTCAAACATTTCCACATAGGCTAATAGATGAAATGCGAGAGAGACGGGTTGTGCTCTTTGTAAATGTGTGTAACCTGGCATTAAAGTATTTATATGGTTACCAGCTATTTCTAAA
>JARRKK010000183.1:0-5389 GCA_037388105.1 Ignavibacteriaceae bacterium
ATGTATCTATTAAGGAGAGTGATTATATTGCAAGTTCTATGTAACCAATACAAACGATTATAGATATATGAAACATTTTATAATTGATGGCAATAACGTTATCGGTAAAATAAAATTTTTGAAAAGTATACAAAAAAGTAATAAACAGCAAAGTAGACTTAAATTAGCTTTCCTGATCGATAATTATTTTCATGCTAAAAAAGTAAAAGTTACGATTCATTTTGATGGGTTTGAGAATGAACCGATAAAACTTAACAATTGTAAAATTATTTACTCTCAAAATCGTACTGCAGATGAAAAAATTAAACACCAAATCGAATCAGGTAGCAACCCTAAAAATATGATTATTGTTACATCGGATAATAATTTAAGAGAGTTTGCGCGGAAATGCTCATGCACTTTACAAAATAGTGAGGAATTTGCAAATAATTTAATGAGAAAGGATAAAGATGATGAAGCTGATAAAATCGATAGGATGAGTAAAGATATAGATGAATTTAAAAGAATTTTTGGTGTGGATGAGGATTGAAGAAGAAATTGAAGGAATCTAAACAATGATATTAAGTGTATCTGAAAACTGAATACGGTGATTAAATGTAAGATAATTTAAAATTAATTTGACCGCTTCATCTAAAATAATTTAGTGTTGAGTTCAGATATTTAATACTTCCCAATCTCGTATCATTATCACTATCCAATTATTACTGTGCAATTTATACTTTCACATCTTCTTTGATAAAATACAATTCAAAATGTGAAGTTTACTCTTAACCCGATAAGCGAATACTTGCTATTAACAACACCTGTGTTCCAGATATTTTGAAAGTGGGTTGAAATGCTGATCCAGGTATTAATATTTTGACGAAGATAAAGTTCAAATGAATCTTCATTTTTAATCGTCACTTCAGTTGATTTTATTTGACCGTAACCTATTCCAATTATAGTCGGTTCAGTAAAAAAGCTTTCCTTAAATTGAAATCCTGCGCTCCAGGAGCTCTTTATTCCATACCAGTCAGCTAGTGTGTTTTCGTTATTTCCAATTCGACCGAATATTGTAAAACGATTTGCAATCGATTGATCTATGCTTACACCAAATCCCAGACTATTATCAGCATATGGATCTGAATAACCATAGATATGAAAATTAGCCTCAAAATCTGAAAGTGGAAATAATTTAAAACCAAATCCGGCAACTTGAAATAGGTCAGTGAAGATGTTATTACCAGTGTTCTCGGCTTTTGATATTGCATATTGTATATAGAATCTTTTCAGTATTGTAGTACGAATTCTTAATCCGGGTGAGTTTGGTGGAACAACGAAGGTAGGATTATTGATAAATATTCCTGTTATAAATTGCGAATTTTCGTCATTCGCAACTGCATTATTATCAAAATAATTTGTCAAATCTATTTTACCAGCAGTTATAGTAAAAATGTCATCAATAAATAAAAATTCTACCCAGGCTTCATTTACTATTATTCTATCAAATCCATCCTCACTTTGAGTAGAACCAGCATCGCCATTGAGTGAAGTGAGAGTCGAAGAAAATTCATCCGGTCCGTTTCCACCTATTGCTTCTAGGTCAATAAATAGAAGTACATTGTCTCCAAAACTGCTGCTAGCAAATAAATTTATTGAGCCTGTTCCTGTAGAAAATCTATCATCTTTTTGAACGTTACCCTGAATAATGGCATTAGTCTGACCATTAAAGAAAAATTGACCCGGTCTTTGAGATACATACTGAAGCAATTCATCAAGTTGTTTCCTTCTTGATCTTTGATCTTCAGGAATTAATGATGTATCAGTTTCAGATGTATTGATAGTTAGTAATGAGTCTATATATTTTGGCTTATCAATTGTTTTACTAACCCCTTCCAGCTCCTGATTTAATGAATCGATCATTGCAGTGAGTGAATCGATCTTTATTTTATAACTAATGCTATCGTTTTGTGCCAGCAAAAAATTATATTTATTAAAACTAGTATTTAGTGATACAATACAAATTACCAGTACAAATTTTTTCATTTGATAAATTTATCGGTTTTACCTTAAACTAATTATTTTATGATGCAGGATGTGATTAATAGAAATAATACCTTGCACCTATAGCAGCATTAAACTGAAATTTGGTTATTGGAATAAGTTCTAACATAGGTACAACTTCGAGGAATATATCAACCGGTGCATCACCGAACAAGTAGTCAATACCAACAGGTATTCTTACTGCGAGTTGAGTATCATTATCCCCGAATTTTAACCTCGCTCCAATGCCGTAATAAACAGGCCATTTGCCCTTAACATCTAATCTTATAAGTTTAAAATCATGAAATAAATAATCCGCATGGATGTGTAATGCTCCCTGATCAACAAAAGACCATGCAACAGCAGCATCAATCGCAGTTGTGTTAGTTATCCAGTTCTTGGCACTAACACCAGTTGGTTCACCAAGGATAACCCCTAATCCAAATCCTTTATCTTGAGTATAAGATAAATCAGCAAGAAGAATAATTACAGTAACTATGAAGAAAATTATTCGCTTCAATTTGATCTCCGAAATAATTAGAAAAATTGAAGCGGGAAATATTCAAATTAAAGGTTACTATTCAAAATAAAATCAGACTTTCTCAGCTGATAACTTATTATACAACCAGGCAAATATTGCTCCTAAAATAAGACCATCAACAAAACCCCAGATTAGTCCAATAAATGCACCTCCCCAGCTAATTGAGAATCCAAAATAGAATTTTGATAACTTACCAAGAGTTTCACCGCCCACTCCGGAAATCAGAATCCAGATGGTACTGATTAAGATTGTTAAACCCCAGATAATTCCACAGGTAAGACCAAAAGATTTGATGTTGAATTTCATTACATCCTCCTTCAGATTGTATAGTAAAACATGGTGATAATCATTCTGTGATGCAAGTTGAAGAAAAATTTAATGTTAAGAGATCTTACGCAAAAAAATAGTTAGTTAATGGAGGCATCTTTCTTTTTCATTAAAAATTTCAAACATAAATAATGTTATAACCAAAAATTTGGAAGATGGAGAAATTGTATTAACCGGTTTTCACCTTTTCCCAATATTTCATCATTCCTTGAGGATAATTTTGAGTAAGCTAACTTTATAACTTGTTTAATAATATTCTATTTAGTTATATATTGAGCTGCAGTTACAACAATTTACTGTTAAATATTATTTTCCCATTTGTATTATTACTCCGCCAACAATTTTGAACAGTCCGGAAGGACAGTTGAAATATGAAAATAAACATTTTAATTTGTTTAATATTTATAAGTTTAATACTAATCGCTTCTGAGAATAATATAAACGATCCTGATTTAATTGGAGGTACAGAGTTAAACGGGAACGGTTGCGTATGCCATTCGTTGGAAAGAGATACTAGTGTAGATGTTTGGATTGAAGGTCCTGATAGTTTATATGTTGATCAAACGGGAATATATAAAATGTTTCTATCCGGAGGACCAGCCGAAGCAGGAGGTTACAACGTAGCCGGAAGATTTGGCACAATGGAACTGGTTGATTCGTTTTCTTACAGAAATCCTCTTGCATTAAATGAACTTACTCAAGCATTTTCGTTGCCATTTTCTACAACTGAAGATACAATTTATTGGGAATTCGGATACGTTGTGTCAGACTCTTCAGAAGTTGATACAATATACTCTTGCGGGTTGAGTTTAGTATGGGATTTAACTCCGGACTCACTTGATCGATGGAATTTTGGACCTAAATTTCCTATAACAGTTATGAACATTGTTCCAGTAGAACTCTCATCCTTTTCAGCTACAACTAACGATACAAGTGTAATTTTAAAATGGCAAACTGTGACAGAGTTAAATAATAGAGGATTTGAATTACAACGAATGAGTGCTGAAAAATCTTATACGAGCATTGCATTTATTCCTGGTAAAGGTACAACCACCAATCTCACAGAGTATTCTTACACTGATAGGAACTTACTCAATGGTGGTTACACATATAGATTAAAGCAAATAGATCTGGATGGTAGCTTTACTTTTTCAGAAGAATTACAAATTAATATTGTTAGTAATCCTGTTGAATTTAATCTATCTCAGAACTATCCTAATCCTTTCAATCCAAGTACAAAGATAAATTGGCAGTCGCCGGTAGGCAATTGGCAAACAATAAAGATTTATGATGTACTTGGTAATGAAGTTGCAACTCTTGTTGATGAATATCGACGAGCGGGTAGTTACATAGCTGAATTTAATGGTGATGATTTTGCGAGTGGAGTATATTATTACTCATTGGAAGCTGATGCTTATGTTGCAACTAAAAAAATGATTCTACTGAAATAAAAAATGAATTATTTGGGGAGCTATATTTTTAGAAGATAGTTTGAAAATTTAGATTGAGACTCGTCGGCAAATTATCAGTACTTTTCAATCCCAATGAAATATTCCAGCTCATCTGTTCATCAATTCTGCTGTTATAAGCAGATACTAAACGAGCTGCGTTTATAGCACTAACAACTCTGTTTAATAACATAAGACCAACAACAAATCTTAAATCATTATAGGTTTGTTCGCTGGAAGACCAGATACTCCTATAAGTTTGTCGTTCCTCGGTTGATCCCCATTTCCAAAAATATGATTCTGTGTTGTACATTTGATCGAAATTTCTTTCCAATGCTTTCTCATTGTTATATTGAACAATATCTTCGAATTCACTTATATTAGCATAATATGTTTCATCTTTTCCATTTGTATTTATTTTTGCATTAGTAACGGCATATGCTTTATAACTATCTTCAAGTGAGTTCGCATGAACACTCATTCCTATGTAAGTACCTAACAAAACTCCTTCAGCAATCGTAAAATATTTTCCACTATCGTAAGCATCTGCATAAAGTTCACCCATACCTGGAAGCAGAATGGAGTAAAGGATTGCCAAACCAGCACTTTTCTTTTCAAGCTGATCGGCTGCAAATAAATTATCTTGATAATTGGCAGAATAATCCGTGGAATTGCTTACAGTATGTTCCAGATTTAAAATCGATTCTAATTTATTTTGCTGTGAGTAAATTAAATTGAATGAGATGAGAAACAGGATTGCAAAAATCTTCATGTTTTTAGATGAATATTAGGGCTAAGCTGAGATTAAGTCAATTGAATATTTAGTATCTATAAATCTGCCTGAACACAAGCCATCACTTGTTATTTCGTTTATTTCAAAATCTTTCAGTTTATTAATAGCAGTTTCATCATATTCATTTACTATTCTGATATAATTTGATGTAAACCCTTTCATCTTTCCATCAATAAGTTCATTTTCAAATAGCACTGACAATTTATTACCTATCATAGATTCATAAAAACTTCTTTTCTTTTTATCACTTAAGATCCT
>JARRKK010000183.1:5472-12479 GCA_037388105.1 Ignavibacteriaceae bacterium
GATATTGGCAGATGACGGAGAAAATTATGAGTTTCGATAAAATGATTTTCAGTTTCACCTGGAAAACCCACTATTACATCCACCCCGATACAGAGATTATTAATTTTTTTAGCAGCCCGCCATATTATATTTTCATAATCTTTAACAGTATAGCGTCTCTGCATTGCTTTAAGAATATCTGAACTGCCGCTTTGAAGAGGTATGTGCAAGTGGTTGCATAGTTTTTCTTCTTTTGCAATTAAATCAATAATATCGTCAGTTACTAAATTTGGTTCGATAGAACTAATTCTTATTCTAAACTCACCTTCAACCTGGATGAGTTTTAAAAGCAGATCATACAGCTCAACATCTAATTTTTTCCCGTAGTCACCAACATTAACACCGGTCAAAATTATCTCTTTATATCCATCTTCAACCAGTTTTTGAAATTCTACTGCTACTTTGTGAGAATCCATACTCCTGCTGGAACCTCTGGCAAGTGGTATAGTACAGAATGAACAATTATAATCACACCCATCCTGTATTTTAAAGTATGCTCTTGTTCTATTGTCTGCATCTGTGGAATGTGCTTCACCAAAATCATTTAAATCATCTAAGGAACCGACATGTACACAAGCTAGATCGGAACTGTCAAAATTATTAAGAATAGAAAATAATTTAAACTTTTCGCTGGTTCCCAATACAGCATCTACCCCTGGAATTCCTGCAATCTTTTCTGGTCTTAATTGTGCATAACAACCGGTAACAATTATATATGCATTTGGATTTGTTCTTAATGCTCTCCGAATTATTTGTCTGCAATCTCTCTCAGCATTCTCTGTAACAGTGCAGGTATTGAATACATATACATCGGCACTATCGTTAAAATCAACAATACTAAATCCATTTGATAGGAATTGTTTCCCAATTGTCGAGGTTTCCGAGAAGTTTAATTTACAACCCAAAGTATGTAATGCTACAGTGTTCGACATATTCACTTAAATATTAAAAGAAAAGCGGGATGATACCCGCTTAATATTAATTACTTAGATTTAATAAACTTTCTACTCTTTTTTATCTTCCTGTTGTGGAAGTTCAGGTTGAGGAATTTGCTGCTGCTGATTATCAGCTACTTCAAATATAGGAAATTCAGAAGAATCTATCGAAGTCATTTCTGCATTTTTAATGCTTTGCACAGATACTCTGTCAAGCTTATGCTTATTTAAGTACTCCTGAATTTCTTCTTCTGACTTGTCTTTGAGTGCTGAGATTGCACTCAACACAATCTTCTTATTTTCTTTATCGAACTCAATTACCTTAAGTGGTATTACTGTGTCAATAGGAAAATGGTTAGACAAGTTCTTTATCCGGGATGTTGATAGCTGAGTTGCAGGGACAAATCCATCTACTTCATCATGAAGTTCTGCAATTAATCCTTTTTCAATAATCCTCACGACCTTTCCTTCTGTAATGGATCCAACAGAGTATTGTTTCTCGAAACTATCCCAGGGATTGTCAATTATCTGTTTGTGTCCAAGCGAGATCTTTCTCTGTTCTACGTCAACCCCAAGAACAACTACATCAATTGATTCACCCTTTTTTACAACCTCACCAGGATGACGAATCTTTTTAGTCCAGGAAAGATCAGAAATGTGCACAAGTCCATCAACTCCGGGTTCAAGTTCAACAAAAACACCAAAGTTTGTTAAGTTGCGGGCAACCCCGGTGTGTTTTGAATCGATTGGATATTTACGCATTAGGGTTTCCCAGGGATCAGGTTCTAATTGTTTAATACCCAAAGATATTTTCTTTTCGTCTTTATCGAGACTAAGAATAACAGCATCAATTACTTGTCCCATTGCAACAACCTGCGAGGGATGTTTGATATGCTGTGTCCAGCTCATTTCGGAATTATGAATTAATCCTTCGATGCCTTTTTCTATTTCTATAAAAGCTCCATAATCCGTTAGTGATACAACCCGACCTGAAACTTTATCACCGACATTATGTTTATTAGCAATATCATCCCATGGATGAGGCATAAGCTTCTTCAAACTGAGAGATATTCTTTTCTTTTCTTCATCAAAATCAGTTACAACAACCTTTATTACTTCATCCAGCTTAACAACTTCGCTTGGGTGGTTAATTCTTCCCCAGCTAAGATCTGTAATGTGTATTAAACCGTCAACTCCACCAAGGTCAACAAACACTCCAAAATCTGTAATTGCTTTTGCAGTTCCTTCCAGTATCTGCCCTTTCTCAAGACCTTCAAGAATAGCGTTTCTCTGATCTGAAATTTCTTCTTCAACCAAGGCTTTGTGTGATACGACAACATTCTCAGTAGGTACATTTACTTTAACAACTTTGAAGTCCATTGTCTGTCCAACAAAAGAATCAAAATCTCTTATCGGTCTGACATCAATTTGTGAACCTGGCAGGAAAGCTTCCATTCCAAAAAGATCTACTACCATTCCGCCTTTTATTCTTTTTATTATTTTTCCTTCAAGTATTTCGCCCGTTTCGAACGCATTCATAACGCGCATCCATATCTTCAGGAAATCAGCTCTTTGTTTGCTTAAAATTAAATTACCATAATGATCTTCAAGATTTTCCAGAACAACTTCAATTTCATCACCAATTTTTAATTCGGGATCTTCACCGAATTCAAATATAGGAATGGTACCTTCGGATTTAAAACCTACATCTACAATCACATAATCATTCTGAATTCCGACTATTGTTCCTTTAATCAGTTCACCCTCTTTCAAATCATGGAAAGAGTCGGCATACATTTGTGCAAGTGTTAAAAATTCATCTTTTGAATATTCTTCGCTATCAAATTTGGAAATTGCTTTTTCGTAATCGTTATCAGTTGCTATAACTCTATTTGATTCATTCGTCTCTTCGGACATTCATCCTCCTAATTAGTTATCTTCTGCATCATTGCTAAAGTCAATAAAAACAATAACACAGGGCTTTTAGTTAAACATTTTAAATTATTTTGACTTTTAATATTTCAGTTAATATTTATTTCTATTCGTAATTTATTTGCGGTATTTTGAACTTCGTCCAGAATCATTTCTACCTGTTCTTCGATTGATACATCACTCGTATCAACTAAAACGGCATCCTCTGCCTTTATTAACGGACTTGCCTCTCTATTAGAATCAGTAATATCTCTGTATTGCAAGTTTGATTTTATTTCATTTAATGGTACGTGCTTTCCATTTTCTGCATATTCTTTTGCACGTCTCCTGGCTCTTTCATCAATTATAGCAGTAAGAAATACTTTAACATCGGCATCAGGAAAAACTACGGTTCCAATATCTCTGCCTTCCATAACAACACCGTTTCCTTTTGTGGCCATTTCTCTTTGTTTTTTTACCAGTATTTTCCTCAAACCTTCAATTTTACTAATCTTGCTTACGTTTTTATTTACATCTATCGTTCGTATATAATCAGTTAAGTTTTCGCCATTTACTTTAACTTGTGTAACTCCGTTTATAAAATTAAGTTCAATTTCACATCTATCAGCCAACTCAACAACCTTCTTTTCATCATCCAATATATTATTACGTAAAGCCAAATAGGTCATTGCTCTGTACATTGCACCTGTATCGATATAAAGAAAATCTAATTTTTGGGCAACGATTTTTGCGGTAGTACTTTTCCCGGAACCGGCAGGACCATCAATCGCAATGATTAGATTTTTTGACATAGATAATAAAAATAGCTATAAATCACAATAAATCAAATCATTAACAAAATCGGATATATAGGAATTTCGTCTCCAAAATTGCTTTTCTATTCTATTTGTACTCCCTTCAGTTCGTTAATAATAAAATCCTCGAGAGGATCAATTTTATCTGTAACTTTCCCCTTTTGGAATTCCTTATTAGACATTTCAGGATCCGAATCAATTTTTTTATCGGTGATTTTTTTATTCAGGAGGAGGAAATGAAGCTTTTTGCCAAAGACGATTTTAGATTTATTTTCCAGATACTCTTTATTTAACTCAATCGTTTTATTTATACTATTAAGATTCGAAAAAACCGATAGATTATTGCCGGAAAGTGAATGTAATTTTAAAGAGGATAATGCTGGACCAACGGTAAGTCCTCTGTCCTTAGATATTTCGTCAATAAAATATTGCCATTTATCGCTCACTGTCTCAAGCTGGAGCCCACTGTTATTCATTTCATTTAGACTAGGTTTAATCGATTCTTCTCTTAATGAGGTATAAGTAATGACTGGATCATTCTGTTTCTTCGGTTCCTGATCATTTTCTTTAACGCATACGGTTTACGTCGGCTGTCTCGGTGAGTGATGACTGTTCTGTTAAGATTACTGTCATTATGTTTCTAAAATGTTCAAGAAGACCTTCTGTGAAATCAAGAAAATCCCAGCCATTTTCATAAATTTTATTGGTAGCATTAAAAACGGCAGCAAAGTTTTTATTGAGTATCGCTTCTGAAATTTCGAAATATATTTCATCGTCAATCAGATTTAACATCTGTGAGACAGTTTCAGAATCAATTTTATCTCCACAAAACGAAACAACCTGATCAAAATAACTTTCTGCATCTCTTAAAGCCCCATCAGCTTTTTTTGCGATAATCGTAAGGGTCTTATCATCAATTTTTATTTTTTCAGCTTTCGCAATAGTAGAAAGAGTTTCCTTTATTATTGCCATTTTAATCCTGCGAAAATCAAATCTTTGGCAACGTGATAATATTGTTAATGGTACTTTGTGAGCATCGGTTGTCGCAAAAATAAAAATTACGTGTTCGGGTGGTTCTTCCAAGGTTTTTAGGAATGCGTTAAATGATTCCTTTGTTAACATATGAACTTCATCTATGATGTAGATTTTGTATTTTACTCTGGTAGGTGCGTACTTTACCGATTCACGTAAAGTTCGTACTTCATCAATACCCCTATTTGAAGCACCATCTATTTCAAAAACATCCAACGACCGACCGCTTTGGATTTCAGTACATATTTCACATTTATTGCAAGGTTCTGCTTTCTTTTGATTTTTACAATTGATTGCTTTAGCAAAAATACGTGCTGTTGTTGTTTTCCCAATACCCCGTGGACCTGTAAACAGATAAGCGTGGGCAATTCGATTGTTATTAATTGTATTTATTAATGTCTCTGTAATATGTTCCTGTCCAACCACATCTTTAAATACTTTTGGACGCCATTTTCTTGCTGTAACCAGATAACCCATTTTATTCCAAATTTATTGACATATAATTTTAAGTTAAAATTTCTTCAGAAAGAAATTTACAAATTTCTTCTAGGTATTCGCTATCTGTTTCGCTAAATGCATTGTATATTGTACTGTCCAAATCGAGAACGCCGTAAAGTGAGCCATCAGTTTTAATTATTGGAACAACTATTTCTGATTTCGAATCTGCATCACAGAAAATATGACCAGGAAATTGATTTACGTCCTCTACTATAATGGTATTCTTTTTTACTGCCGCAGCACCACAAACACCCTTACCAATTTCGATTGTTGTGCATGCAACTTTTCCCTGAAAAGGTCCAAGGATTAATTTTTGGTTCTTGTAAAGATAAAACCCTACCCAGCTTATTTTACTAAATGACTGTCTAATTGCTGCAGTTAAATTAGAAAGGTTTGATAATTCATCATCATCCTTACTCAGCAATTCTTTTACTTGTTTGAGGAGTAGTTTATAATTATCCTCATCAGACTGAATATCTTTATTAACTACTATCTCTTTCAAGAACTCTTGCTTTTAGTTTTTTTCTTTTTGGAAGATAATTTTCTTTTATGAAATGATGGAAAAACATATGGTATAGCCTCTTCCACCTTTTCTATTGTTACAATGTTAATACCGTTTTTAACTTTATCAGATATTTCCAATAAATCAATTTCGTTTTCCTTCGGTATTATTACCGTTTCAATATCATTTCGTTTTGCAGCAAGTAATTTTTCATTTAGTCCACCGATAGCAAGTATGGAACCTGTTAATGTGATTTCACCAGTCATTGCTACATTATTGGAAGCCGGTTTATTGCTGATAGCTGAAAGCATTGCCATAGCCATCGTGATTCCTGCAGACGGTCCGTCTTTTGGTATTGCACCTTCCGGTAAATGAATATGTATCTCCTTGTTTTTAAAGAAATCCGCGTCAAGTTTTAATTTTCTGGCTGAGGATCTCAGATAACTTAAAGCAGCTTGTGCCGACTCTTTCATTACATTTCCAAGTTGACCGGTAAGACTCAATTTACCGGTACCGTTCATTATTGTTACTTCAACATTTAAGATTTCTCCACCTACACTGGTCCATGCCAAACCTGTTACACTGCCAACTCTGTTTGTTTTTTCATGGCGTTGTGTACGGAACTTTGGACTTTTTAAATATACCTCAACTCTTTTTTCAGTTATTATATTTTTAGTCTTACTTTTTGCTTTTCCGTTGGTTGATTCCTTTACAACAATATCTCTTGCTATTTTTCTGCATATGGATGCTATTTCACGTTCGAGATTTCTTACACCAGCTTCGCGTGTATAATCCCGAATTAACTTTTTAATTGCACCTGTAACAAACTCTACGTTTTTCTTATCCAATCCATGCGCTTTAAGCTGTTTGGGAATAAGATGACGTTTTGCAATCTCCAGCTTATCAAATTCCAAATATCCGGGAAGTTCAATTATTTCCATTCTATCCTGCAAAGGTAGAGGTATATTATGTCTTACATTTGCCGTTGTAATGAACATAACTTGCTTTAAGTCATAATCGACTTCCAAATAATGATCATTAAAAGTATGGTTTTGTTCGGGATCGAGTACCTCAAGCATTGCTGATGAAGGATCTCCGCGGAAATCCACACTCATCTTATCGATTTCATCTAAAAGAATAACCGGGTTCGTCGTCCCAGCTTTTTTCATGGATTGAATTATTTTACCAGGCATCGAGCCTATATACGTTCTCCTATGGCCTCTTATCTCAGCTTCGTCTCGCACTCCGCCCAAACTTATCCTAACGAACTTTCTC
>JARRKK010000184.1:0-5384 GCA_037388105.1 Ignavibacteriaceae bacterium
CTTTATTAAGCAAAAGATTATATGAATCGTCTGAATCTTCACGATTTATAAATTCCTCTCTCATTACAGAAAGAGCAGCAAAAAGATTTACAGCAGTTGGTCTTGTCCTCTTTAATCTTTGATATGCAGTCTGAAATCTTTCCTCTGTATTTTGATTTTCACCTTTGATTGATAACGCCAGAGCATAAGCGGCTGCAATACCAATTAAAGGTGCACCGCGGATTTCTAATCTTTCTATTGCAGATGCAATTCTTTCGTAATCATCAGTTTCGATATACATTTCTTCGAGGGGGAGTCTGGTTTGATCTAAATAGATAACAGATTCATTCTCATACTTTATCGAAAAGTAACTATTCCGTTTCATCAATTCTGGATAGATTTAAAAATTCTCTATATCGATCCTGAATCTTTAAATACGAAAGATCTTCCAGACCTTTTGTACTAAATTTTTCTACACAAAAAGAAGCTAAAGTGCTCCCATAAATAACCGCACACTTTAAGTTATTCGGCGAAAGATCTCTTGTTTTGAATAAATATCCGGTAAATCCACCGGCAAATGAATCACCAGCACCTGTTGGATCAAATATCATTTCCATTGGATAAGCAGGCGCTGAAAATATAGTACCACTTGTAAACAGCATTGCGCCGTGCTCACCTTTTTTAATAATCAAAGATTGCGGGCCCATATCTGTAATGATTTTGGATGCTTTGATTAGATTGGGTTCATCAGCAAGCAACCGAGCTTCGGAATCGTTTATAACCAAAACATGTACTTTCTCTAAAAGCTGCAATAATTCATCCTTCTTTCCCTCAATCCAATAATTCATTGTGTCACAAACTATTAATTGTGGGTCGGATAACTGATCTAAAACTTTTAACTGTAAAGTCGGATCAATATTACCTAAACATACATATTTAGATTTTTTAAATTTATCGGGTATGATGGGATCAAAGTTTTTAAACACATTTAATTCAGTAAATAAAGTATCACGAACGTTTAAGTCGTAATGATATTTACCACCCCATCGGAATGTTTTGCCACCCTGGATAGTTTGTAAGCCTTCTGTATCAATATTATGGTTTGCTAAAATATCAATATACTGTTTTGGAAAATCGGAGCCGATTACGCCAACCATTTGGATTGGTCCTGAAAAGTAGCTGGCTGCCAAGGAAATATATGTGGCCGAACCACCAAGCGCATCTTCAACCTTATCAAAAGGTGTGTAAACTGTATCTAAACCAAGTGATCCAACGACTAATAATCCCACAGGTATTTCCTATTAATTATAAAAAAGTGTGAAAGTAAAATTACAGAAAAGGATAAGGAAACCCCAAAATTTGAATTAAAAAATGAAGTTTACCAGCTAATACCATTCGGGTTAAATTACTACATTGGTTACCGTATAAAAAATAGTAACCAGTTACAGATATTTATGCGAAATCAATTAAACGAAATTATAGTTTAATTTCTACAAAATTTAAAAAACTCAGTTCTTTCAAATAGTATTCTTCTATCAGACGAACTGCTTTTCGTTGGCCCTCCCATGCTAATAAATTTTGTGTTTCCTCTAAACTTACCCATTTAAATTCATTATGTTCATAACTAATTGTAACATTTGATTGTTCCTCAACCTTAATAGCGAAAACAGGAATAAGATTTATAGTATCCAGTTTTGAAGAGTAGAATGAATTAACTGTTGGTACAGACCAGACCTTACCCGGCGTAAGACCAGTTTCCTCATTTAATTCTCTTACTGCAGACTCATAAGCCCTTTCATTTTCTCTTATTTTACCTGAAACCATTTGCCAAATTCCCGGGTAACTCTGGTCTTCAGCCCTTTTAAGTAATAAGAACTCAATGCCTTTTTTCGTTTCTCTAAATATGTGCGCTTCTATCAGGTTTGAAATTATTTTCATAGAAGATTTTTAATTTAATATTAAGTATCTAGTTAATAATCATTAAATAATTATCAGACATTGTTTCACGGCTGAATGATTGCATGAAACAAAAGAAAATAAAGATATATATACAATCATACACACACTCATGCATTCTTTCAATAATCTGTGAAGAATATCAAAAATAAGCTCTTGCTTCAGCACGTGCAGTATGTAATACTCTACCTTCTCGCTGAAATCTTCCGGTATAATCTAAAGTAATTTGCAAAAAGGATGCAATACGATAATCAAAATTTACTCTTCCAAAATAATTTTTACCAAGTACGTTTCCACCGGTTAATTCAAATGGGATAAAATTTTCAGAGGTATTTGCAATAAGTTCGGTCCTTTCAATCTCAATCCGAAGTCTTCCAATACCTGTAAAAGAGAGATTAAACCTTATCCGTTGTGAGTTTAAATCAATTACTGTCGGCCTTTCAGGATAAGTATCTTCGCTCCTTCCAACTTTTAGAATAAAACCTACTTCAAGATTCCTATCTGGTCTGTAAGAGAAATCTGAAGTGATATTGTTATCAGTTATCTCTAAATTCCTGCTAAGAGTCTGCTCAGATGAATTATTATTATTCAGACTTACCACATCAGTTTGATTGCTAAACTCTTTTATCATCCTGAATCTTATTCTCAAACTTCTTTCACGATTGTATCCACGCTCCACGCCATTGTTAAATTCACTCATACTTTTAGTTTGAGTAAACCTAAACCTGAACGAGAGATCCTGACTATTTTCATTTATATATATGTCCTGCTGAAAAAAATTAGCTCCCCGTATTGTATTTCCTTCCACCTGAAAATAATTGAAACGCAGCAAGTAAATGTTAGAAAAATCCTCTTCCCGCGTAATTTCCTCTATTCGCCAAACTGTTTCAGTTGATAGCGGATTCAAAATAGAACCGAATAAAGTATTACGATCGAATATTTCTGCATAACGTATTTTCCATCTAGTGCTTGCTTTCATTTCGATTACCGGAAATAGTTCATCGGAGGGGAGAGTGACTAAAATAAAATCACCGTCATAAACAGCAGGCTCAAATTCTTCCTCATCAGCAATGCCGTCTCCATTCAGATCACCCAGGTATCTGTAGTTACCCGTCCCACTTTCAACTGGCACAAATACCTTTTCAAGTTTTGCGGATAATTTTGTTGTTACTTCATAAAATAAATTACCGTTAAGTATTGGATCCCAAAATTTAAACTTGGAATTTGAACGAACAAGAATAGTTTGGTTATCAAGTGCGCCTAGCTGCTTAAATGGTTCCGTATAACTTCTATTTCGTACAGTAAGGTTAAAAACCGTATTAATCTCTTTGATGCCGGTATAAGAGACATCAAATTGGTGTGTGATCGCACGCGATTCTTTAGTCATGCTCCCCGATAAAGGTAAGTACTCATCTCTTAAAGAATACTTTGCCCCGACTAATAAACCATTAATATTTATCAGTTGAATGAATGGATTAATCTCAAGGTATTGATATGATCCCGTCAGCAGTGAATCGTTATTACTCTTTTTGCTTATATCTCTTTTATCCTCAGCAAGAAATTCAATACCGGGTTTTAATTTCCAGAATATGAAATAGCCATTACCATATTGACGGAGCCAGTTTGTCTTTACACTTATGTTCTCTGATATATTGTAATCAAAGTTGTAATCAACATTATAGTTATCATTGTTTGTAATTTTAAAAATGTTGTTGAATCTATCTGATTTAAAATTTTCACCTTTCCTTAAAAATCCAGCTAAAGAAGATATACTAAATTCTTTTACAGGTAATAGATTTAATCTTATCTCTCTTAGTGATTCATCCTCCCTATTAGTCGTTGGAGTAATATTATATATTCGATTGAATTCAACTTCATTAAATCTATCAGCGGTGTAAAATCCACCTTGTACAAATCGATCTTTATATGCTAGGCCGACCTTTCCTAAATTAAGCGATCCTATTTTAACTTCACTCGGATCAATTTTAAAAAGAATGTTCGTTGCATAACCATAATTATTACCATCATCCAAATTCGATAATTTATTTTGATCATAGTAACTACCCGCATATTCCAGAGATAAATTGGTATTCTCAAATGGAGTGAAATTGACAACAAAGTTGCCTAACTGGTTTTCTTCAGGTAGTGGAAGGAATATTATCGGCAGATAACTTCCTTCTCCCATCCCGACGAATCTAAATCTACCAACAGCTTCCCGAATATAATCACCAAGTTTTTCACCAATATCGCTAAAAGACACATTGTATAATGCGGTTGAGTCACCAGGGCTGTATAAATAATATGTATACGGATCACCATTTATCATTGTATCAATTGCCGTATAAACCCCTCGTCGCACACCGTTTGAATCAGGTTCAGCTAATGATACGCCAGATTTTGTTGCTTTAAGCTGGCTATCCCCTGCTTCAGAAATGATTTGTTTATCCTCCTCTGTAAGTGAAATATCAATTGGGGAATTTTCATCATCTCCTTCTCTCATATACTGAAACTTAAAATTCAACTTATTATTTAGTATACTGGAACTCGCTCCCCCGCCCAAGAAGTTACGGTTATAAAGTCTTCCGGTATATTCAAAATCTACACTTATTCTGCTTAAAGTTGTTATTAATCTGTTTGTAGTAAAAGTTATTGTTGCATTTGCATACTCAATGGTGTAATCACCATTTTCACCACGTCTCATTTCGATTCCGTCGACATAAACTCTTTCTGTTCCGGCAATTACAATAATATTCTTCTCTCCGTTGAGACCAATCAGATCATAAGGTCCCTGAACACCATCTCTGCCACGAAAACTGTTTGTATTAAATTTTCCTTTGGGACTGCCGATTGAAATGTAAGCGTTGTGATCTTCCAGAAAAAACTCTCCCATTAATCCCTGCAACTTTCTATTTATTGCGCCGAACTCACCTACACGCTTTACAAGATGATAATCGCCAAAAGTACCAACTGCATTAGGGTGTATTATCTGTATAAAGACTTTATCAAGTTCTTCCAGTCGTTCTGTATTCCCCTCAGGTTGTATGGGCGTATTTTCGTCGGTCAGTGCAGCAACTATTTCAATATCATCCGATAGGTTGCCCGATAACTGCAATCGTAAACCGCTCTGGAGTGAAAAATCTTTTGTTGTGCCAACAGTAAACCCACGTATTAAAGTACCGCTTTTTTGTATCCCGGGTCCAAATATAGCATCCGGTGTAAAACCGCCTCCTTCTATTTCTGAAATACGAACAGTATCTCCCCTATCTTTATCATACTTTATTACCAGGCTTCTTCTTTTGTATTCTTTATTTAGCGAAAGTCTAATTGTTTGGTAGGTTACAAACAAAGTATCAAATATTGAGTATGGAAGAGTATCTGATAAGGTAAAAGTTGCCGTTGAATAATTAAACTGATAATCCTCAAATCTTTTTAAAAGCGAATCCCTTAAT
>JARRKK010000185.1:0-5307 GCA_037388105.1 Ignavibacteriaceae bacterium
TATTGAAGTTGAAGCCCAGCATCATGAAGTTGCAAGTGGTGGACAGTGCGAAATAGATCTCAAGTTTACCCCCTTAGTTAAAGCCGCAGATCAGTTATTGTTGTTTAAATACATTGTTAAAAACACTGCAAAACTTCACAATAAAACTGTAACTTATATGCCGAAACCCATTCAGGGAGATAACGGTAGTGGTATGCACGTTCATGTAAGTTTATGGAAGAAAGGTAAGCCTCTATTTGCCGGGTCAGGGTATGCTGGATTAAGTGAAATGGGTTTATATTTTATTGGAGGAATATTAAAACACGCAGCATCTTTACTGGCGTTCACAAACCCGACCACAAATTCCTATAAAAGATTAGTTCCTGGATTTGAAGCACCTGTGAATCTTGCCTACTCTCAGAGAAATAGAAGTGCTGCAATCAGGATACCAATGTACTCGGCCAGTCCTAAATCTAAAAGGGTAGAGTTTAGATGTCCGGATCCATCAGCAAATCCATACCTCGCATTTTCAGCAATGTTGATGGCTGGTTTAGATGGGGTTGTTAACCGGATTGATCCGGGTGACCCATTAGATAAGGATATTTATGATATGGCTCCTGAAGAACTCAAAGATGTTCCATCTACTCCCGGAAGTCTTCAAGAAGCTATTAAGGCATTGGCTATGGATCACGAATATTTGCTTAAAGGTGATGTATTTACAGAAGATGTTATAGAGACCTGGATTAACTATAAGATTGATAAAGAAATCAAACCAATGGCCTTACAGCCGCATCCTTATGAATTTGGTTTATATTATGATGTGTAATTGTTCAGTGTGCCGGCCGCTTAAAAAGTGACCGGCAATTTTTATTTGCCTCTTAATTATTATAATTTTTAGAACCAATGTAGATAGGTAGAATTAGCGGATAAGCACCATCTTTTTTGTCTCAACAAAAATATTTCCTGAACCTGAGGAAAGATTACCAACCTTTAGTCTGTAAAAGTATATTCCACTTGCAAGATTGGTTGCATTAAATTCAACTTCGTGAATTCCTGCTTGTTTTTCTCCCTTAACTAAAGTAGATATTTCCTGACCAAGAGAATTAATAATTTTCAAAGTTACATTGGCTTTAACAGGAAGTACATATTTTATCATTGTCGAGGGATTAAATGGATTTGGATAATTCTGTTCCAATACAAATCTGAAAGGTATTACAGATCCTTTTAATATTTTAATCAATTTTACATTCGTATTGCTAATTAACAGTTCCATTGCATCTGATATTTCTCTTTCTCCCACCTGGACATCCCCAGCATATTCCTTAATCAAATATCCATATAAATTCCCATCGCTTGTACCTGTTACCTTTACACTTAATGGATAACTATCCGATTGTATTTCAATTTCTACTTCCTCCGATTCTGATAATCTAAATCCACCGCTTATTCTTGCATCAAACGAGTTCGATGGCGGTAATGGAGGTAAACTGTAACTTTCAATACTTACATTATTTCCTAATTTTCCACCAAAATACAAATTTTGATGGTTACCTTCGCTATCTTCCAAATTTATTGTAACGAAATCAGTTAGATCAGCTAAAAGCATTTCTCTTTTATTTCCTTTTGGTAAGTTATCATTAGCTACACAACTCAAAGTTATTGTTCCTGGAGAATTAGTCTTTATCCAGTAACCAAGACCATCTACTACAGTATCTGCAGAATAGTAAGCACCGTTAAAGCCGAACAATGTGCCTGGAATTATTATACCACCGGGATCTTCCACGCTGCTAAATGGTAATTCACAAGCCGGACCACCAATCATATTCCAACCAGAAGCTAAGTCTAATTCCATTTGTGATATCTCTATACCCTCAATATTTACTACTTCCGGGGTATTAAATTTTAGCCAATATCCTTTTTCTACTTTTATTGTATCTGAGCCATAATAACTGCCACTAAATCCGAATAACGTCCCATCAATTGCATTGGGAAATAAACTCTTATAATAGCTATCCTCTACAACTAATGGCAAACTAACCATATTCCAACCAGTATTTATATCAATGCTAGTCACATAATTATAATTAAATAATATCTGTAAATAATTAAGTCCAAAGTTATCTGTGAAAGTAGTATCCTGCCTCATATTTATATTTACAAGACCTCCACCATTTGGATCAACCAGATAGAAATTACCATCGGGCGGAAACTCGCTGGTACTCCAACTAAATGATACTGGATCACAGCCTGTTGTTGGTTGATAATAAACATCCCATATTAAGCTACCATCAGTGTTGGTAGCTCTGATATCTTTTATCAAATCTTCACCACAGTTTTTAAATCTACTGTCATATTCAGATGAGGAAGGTTGGGGCGATGCCAGTATATCATAGGTGGAATCAAAACAATCAGTTGCATTTGAGTTTGTACCAAACTTCAATATGTTGGAATTACTACAATTGTCCTGGACCAAAAAATCTATGGTAAAATCATTTGGTAACGAAATTGTAAAAAAATCACTTTCATAAGCACCAATATCCCAACCTTCTCCTTTGGGTCTTGATGAATCATTATAGTCAATATTATATGGAGGATAAAGAGATTGACCATTGTCAATACAATCCGATGAGACTTGTAAAGTAAAATCATTGTTTAATATATCATTGAACTGAGGATTTGTAATATAACTATGTAAATCAAACCCCAATGATTGCCAGTAAGTCCACGATTTGCCGCTGCTGTTTATTGAAACAGGTCCATCGTCATTACATTTCCAAATATTATAATCTACATAGTTTGGGTCTGAAAAATCGACAGTATGTAAACGAAGGATGCCATGCCCATTAACGCTATAACCAATATTATTTTTAATTATGGGGTCAAAAGTGTCTGTAATATAATATTGAGCCGATAAATTTTCTCCATAAACGGTATTACCAATAATTTGTACTCTCGCAGTACTGCTGCCTCCTGCTTTGTATGAAATTCCATTAGAAGATGATAACGTTGCATTAAAAATGTTATTGTAAATTCTGGTAGTATCAGAATTATCTTGTGGTGCTGTTATGTATATGCCTTGAGCATTTGATGATTTACTATTGTTTTGTTCACAATAATTATTTCGGATAATAAGTGGATAGTCGCTATATGACTGAATACAATCATCATGTCCACCTGTATCTCTATTGCTGATGACGATATTATTATATTCATAAATATTGCCTATGTTGTCTTGTGAATATATACCATCAGTTTGATTATTAATCATTGTATCGGTTGTCAGTATACATTTTGATATCGTGACCCTTTCATTATACATTATATTTATACCAGCGCTGTTAGTCATATGTATAGCACATTTTTCTATCCGAATGTCATTGCTGCGCCTAATTCTTATAACGGAGTTATCAGAGTTACGCAGATACAGACTACTTACGACAATAAATTGTTCATTAGAGATGTTGATAGCATTGAAAAAGGTTTTTAATCCATCGATAATTACTTTTCCGGAATGATTAGTTTCTTTTCCTCCTGTGAATACGATTGGATTACTGTTGATTCCGGAAGCTGAAATAGTAAGTTGCTCATTGTAAATGGTTGAGTCACTACCTCCGCTAAAGTAAATAGTATCACCTGGATTAATATTATCCCAGTTTATATCATTAAAGCTTTCCCAGGCATTTGTCCAGGAAGTTCCATCATTTGTTCCTGTAGCGTATTTATCAATATAATGGTTTGAAGAAAATGTTATAGGCGAGAAAACTGCCAGCAGAAATATGAAAAGTAAAAGGTAATTTTTGATTTTTCATTCCCCCTTAATGATAGAATCATGTTATTTCGTTGAGTTAATTTTAGTTCCTCTTTTCAGTATGAAACATTCTTTATAATATTGTGCCAATTAATATAATTCCGAAATGAAGGATAAATATTGGTTGAAATGTACAATATAAATGTTTTTTTAAGGTGAATGATATGAAGAGCATTGAATTAACCTGTGTAAATATTTATTGTTCACCTAAAGGGGGTTTAAATTGATAAAATGTCGAAAAATGAGGCATGATTTAACTTTTACTGGTACTTATTTTGTAGATAAATTACATTATTTTAGCTATGATTTTAGATTTTTTAAGGAACTTTATCAGTACATTTTATAGCTATAAAAAGCTTAACAAAGTTTAAGATTATAGATAGTGGGCTTTTCAATTCAATTAAAGTTTTCACCATAATTGTCGTAATTGCGCCATTCAAATACCAATGTTTATGAGAGAATCTTGTAATTTCTTTTGTTAAAGATTTCAGAAAGGTAAGTATGAAAAGCTCGAGCATAAATAAAATAATTATAATTCAATACTACCTTATTTAGTAAATCACTAATATGAATCCACTAGTTTCAATTTTAATTCCCTCATACAATTCTGAAAAATGGATTAAGTCAACAATCGAGTCTGCACTTTCACAAACCTGGAAAAATAAAGAAGTGATTGTTGTTGATGATGGCTCTACAGATAATACATACAATATTGTAAAGCATTATGAGTCTAAAATATTAAAAGTTATTACTCAAAGTAATAGTGGCGCTTGTGTTGCCAGAAATAAAGCTTTTTCTATTGCCCAAGGGGATTTCATTCAATGGCTAGACGCAGATGACATTCTTGCTCCAGATAAAATTGAACTTCAACTCACAAACATTGATCAAAATCCAGAAACCAAAGTATTGCATTCTTCAGCATTTGGACTGTTTTATTTCCGGATTAAAAAAGCCAAATTCAGAAGCAATCCACTTTGGCAGGACTTATCGCCAAAAAACTGGATTATGACACAAATGGTTAAAGGATACTGGATGTTTCCACCCGTTTGGCTTGTCAGCCGCGAATTGACTGAATTAGCTGGTCCGTGGGATGAAAGATTATTATTGAATCAGGATGGAGAATATTTTTGCCGGGTAGTTGCTTCAAGCGAATTTGTTAAATTTCATCCAAATGCTCACAGCTATTACCGGAAGGGAAACGTGTCAAGTATTAGCAGTACCCGAGCAGGAAAATCATTGGAGTCATTGTCCTTTTCAAAGTCTTTATGTGTTGATCATCTTCTTAACCTCGAAGATAGTGAAATCACAAGAAAGGCATGTATAAATTATTTGCAGAGTAATATATCTTTACCTGACAATGTAGATTCACCTGCTATTGAAGCGAATCGAAAGCGAATTATTGAATTGGGTGGGTCGATTGTACCGCCCACCAGAACAAAAAAGTTTACTTTCGTTGAGAAAATATTTGGTATGAAAACTGCAACTTCAATAAAGCGTAGGTTGTGGAACATGGAAATAGT
>JARRKK010000186.1:0-7404 GCA_037388105.1 Ignavibacteriaceae bacterium
AGCATTCCATCCTGATGTATGCCTGCCTCATGTGCAAACGCATTCTCGCCAACTATTGCTTTGTTAGGTTGAACAATAACACCTGTAAAAGCTGAAACAATTTTACTCGTATTGTATATTTCTTTTATGTTAATATTTGTAGATAACTTGTATAAGTCTTCTCTGACTTTTAAAGCCATCACAAATTCTTCAAAAGAAGCATTACCAGCACGTTCTCCAATACCATTAATTGTACATTCAACCTGTCTCGCTCCATTCTCAACTCCAGCGAGAGAATTTGCAACTGCCAATCCAAGATCGTCATGACAGTGAACACTAATTATAACATTTTCAATATTCTTAACTCGCTTTCGTAGTTCAGCGATTTTGTTACCGTACTCTGAGGGAATATTGTAGCCAGTTGTATCGGGAATATTTATAGTAGTTGCTCCTGCCTGAATCGCAGCTTCTATTACTTCGGCTAAATAAGCTATATCAGTTCTTCCTGCATCTTCGGCAGAAAATTCTACATCATCACAAAAGCTTTTTGCATACTCAACCATATCATAAGACATTTTTATAATGGTTTGTCGTTTTTCTTCGAGTGATTTGCCATATCGATCGCTTCCGAATTTACCAAGAATGTGATAGTCGGAAGTACTTGCAAAAGTATGTATTCTTTTTTTATTTGCATTGCTAAGTGCTTTATAAGCCGTCTTGATATCAATTTCTTTTGCACGAGCGAGTGCTGCTATTGTTACTCCAATTTCACCTGAAATTCTTTTAACAGCTTCAAACTGTGCAGGTGAAGAAACCGGGAACCCTGCTTCAATAACATCCACCCTCAGTTTCTCAAGCTGTTTAGCTATCTCCAGCTTTTCGAATATATTTAATGACGCTCCTGGGGATTGTTCACCATCCCTCAATGTTGTATCGAAGATTGTTACTTGATCTGTCATTTTGTTCCTGGTTTAATTATTCAATTTTTATTTATTTATAATGTAAAGACTCCTAAAGCCTGTTCGTTGTATATTTCTTCAAATTTCTGAATAATGATTTGAGTTATTTCTTTTGTTCCGACGATGTTATTTTCTTTATTTCCAATATCAACCGTTCTATAGCCTTCATCTAATGTTCTCTCAATAGCATTGATTATCAATTCTGCGGCTTTATTCATATCAAAAGTATGTTCAAACATCATTGCAACTGAAGCAATGCATGCAATAGGATTAGCTATATTCTGACCGGAAATATCCGGCGCACTACCGTGAACCGGTTCATACAGCGCATGGGTAGACCCTATACTTGCAGATGGCAGCATACCCAAACTTCCAGTAATCATACCCGAAATATCACTCAGAATGTCTCCGAATAAATTTGAAGTTACTATTACATCAAACTGTTTTGGATCTCTAACAATCTGCATTGCAGCATTATCAACATATACATTCTTTAATTCAATATTGGGATAATTACCCGATATTTCTTTTACAACCTTTCGCCAGAACTGAGAACACTCAAGCACATTTGCCTTATCAACTGAAGTAACAACCTGTTTACGTTTTTGTGCAGCTTGAAAGGCCATATGGGCAATTCTTTCGATTTCAAATATCTCGTATATCATCG
Source organism: Ignavibacteriaceae bacterium (assembly GCA_037388105.1). Classification (GTDB taxonomy): domain Bacteria; phylum Bacteroidota; class Ignavibacteria; order Ignavibacteriales; family Ignavibacteriaceae; genus BMS3ABIN03. Next base: position 1,606 of record JARRKK010000186.1, read on the forward strand.
TATTCCATCCCTTCTTATCATCATAACCCCTCGGTTCACCAAAGTAAATTCCCCCGGTTAATTCACGGAAAACAATAAAATCTGTCCCATTAACTATTTCTTTTTTTAGTGACGATGCTCCAATTAGAGAAGGAAAAACTTTCGCCGGACGAATGTTAGCAAATAATCCCAGTGATTTTCTCAGTTTCAGTAGACCAGCTTCCGGTTTTAAGTGATGTGGTAGTGATTCCCATTTATAACCTCCGACTGCACCTAGAAGAACGGCATCGGAATCGTAGCAAGACTGTAAAGTTTCATCCGTAAGCGGAGAACCGAATTTATCATAAGAAATACCTCCGAATAATTCCTTTTTAGTTTTGATTTCAACATTGAATTTATCAGCAACATACGTTAGCACACTCATAGCTGCATCAATTACTTCCGGTCCGATTCCGTCACCAGGAAGTAATGTTACTTTATGTGGCATCTTTTACTCTCCATTTTCATAATTTTTTTGATTGATTATATAGGTCGTAATTTTCTTACTTGTTCCCCTACCTGCCATATTTCTGATTCTCTCATTTCCTTTAATTCTAAAGTTAATTTTTCACGATAATCAGGTTTTTGTCCGGCATCAATAACAATTTTGGCTTCTTTTCCTTTTGCAACACTATCATAAAGTTCATCATACAGAGGTGCAACAGCGTCACGGAATTTATGTCGCCAGTCTAACGCACCTCTCTGAGCAGTTGTTGAAACGTTAGCTAACATCCAATCCATTCCCTTTTCAGCAACAAAAGGCATTAGACTCTGTGTTAACTCTTCAACTGTTTCATTAAATGCTTCTGAAGGGGAATGGCCGTTTTTTCTTAATACATTGTATTGAGCCTCAAACAAACCTGCAAGTGCCCCTATTAGTATTCCTCTTTCACCTGTAAGATCAGAATAGACTTCACGTTTAAAATCAGTCTCAAATAAGTAACCTGAACCAACTCCGATTCCTAAAGCAAGTACACGATCTTTTGCTTTTCCCGTTGCATCCTGATATATAGCATAACTCGAATTAATCCCTTTCCCTTCTAAAAACAATGAGCGTAATGATGTACCGGAACCTTTAGGTGCAACGAGAATAACATCTATATCTTTGGGTGGAATGATCCCCGTTTGTTTATGAAATGTAATTCCAAATCCGTGCGAAAAATATAACGCATTGCCTTTTTTCAAATGTTTTTTAACATTTTGCCACTGTGAAATCTGACCCGCGTCCGAAAGAAGGTATTCAATTATGGTTGCTTTTTCAGCAGCATCTTCAATTTCAAAAAGTGTTTCACCGGGTTTCCATCCATCACTAACAGCTTTATCCCATGTAGCTGAGCCATTTCGCTGACCAACAATAACATTAAATCCATTATCCTTTAGATTTAAGGATTGGCCAGGTCCCTGAACACCATAACCAATTACAGCAATTGTTTCCCCTTTTAACACTTCCCGAGCTTTCTCTAAGGGAAACTCGTCACGAGTTATTACATTTTCCTCGACACCACCAAAATTAATTACTGACATTTCAACTCTCTTCCTTTTTTAATGTTGTGTTAAAATCTATCTAAGCTAGAGTTACTTCCGGATTTTTTTCCATCTCATGCAGACCTTCATTAAACCGCCACATTGGTTTTATAATTGCCACTCTTCCTGATCGGACGAATTCAATTACACCATATGGTTCAAGTTGTTCCAGTAGTACTTGCGTCTCTTCTTTATGCCCACTTTTTTCTACAATTAGAAATTCTGTTTCCACAGTTAGGATACGCGCATTATGTTGACGAAGTACTTTTTCTAGTTCTGCACCCTGTGCTATTGCTTTTATAGGTAGTTTATAGAGTGCAATTTCCTGGTGTATTATTTCTTTCGTGGTGTGATAGTATGCCTGAAAAACTTCAATTATTTTTTCAATCTGTTTCACAACTTTTCTAACCATATCTCTGGTTTCTGTTACAACAATAGTGTACCGATATATACCCTGAGCTTCAGTTTCGGATGCAGTTATACTATCAATGTTTATATGTCTCCTTGTGAAAATAATTGAGATATGGGTTAATATCCCAATATGGTTTTCAGTAAAAACTGAGATTGTAAATTGTTCTTTCATTCTTTCTCCAAATTTAAATTATTCTAATCTGATGTCTTCAACTGATGCTCCGGTGGGTACCATTGGGAATACATTGTCTTCCTTTCCAACAATCACTTCAAGTAGATATGCCCCATCATGATCCAGCATATTCTGAATGGATTGCGCAACATTATCTCTTGATTCTATTTTTTTACTTTCTATTCCATATCCCTGAGCAACTGTAACAAAATTTGGATTTATCATATAAGTCGAAGCATATCGCTTGTCAAAAAACAATTCTTGCCATTGCCTTACCATACCTAAGTAATTATTATTCATTATAACAATTTTAAGATTGACATTTGTTTGCAGTATTGTTCCAAGTTCTTGTATCGTCATTTGGATACCACCATCACCAATAATTGCAACAACTGTCCGCTCAGGTGCAGCTATTTTTGCTCCAAATGCAGCTGGTAATGCAAATCCCATAGTGCCAAGCCCACCGGAAGTTATATTGCTTCTACTCTGTTTGAATTTTGAATATCGACAAGTAATCATTTGATGCTGTCCTACATCTGAAACTATAACTGCCTCTCCATTAGTCTTTTCCGAAATAATGCGAACAACCTCTCCCATTGTTAGTTTTCCCTGAATCGGAAAAACTTCAGATTGAATTATTTTTTCATTTTCAATTTGCTGTAACTTATGGAATTCAGCAATCCAACCCGCATGTGTTCTCGATTTAATTAAATTTGTAAGTAATGGAAGAGCTTCTTTAACATCTGCGTGTATTCCAACCGTAGTTTTAACATTCTTGTTAATCTCTGCTTTATCAATATCTATATGGATTATTTTAGCCTGCTTTGCATAGCGGGTAACATCACCGGTTACCCGGTCATCGAATCGCATACCAACTCCAATTAAAACATCACATTCATTAGTTAATTTATTTGGCCCATAATTGCCATGCATTCCCAACATCCCCATGTTCAGCGGGTGATCAGACTCTAAAGCTGATAACCCCAGGATTGTCCAGGCCGAAGGTAAACCGCCCTTTTCAATAAATTGTTTAAATTCTTTCTCTGCTCTACCAAGAATAATACCCTGGCCAAATACTACAAAGGGTTTTTCAGCTTTATTTATAATTTCTGCTGCTTCATCAATTTTATTCATTTTGATCGTTGGTACCGGTATATAACTGCGTATTTTTTTACATTGTTTATACTCAAAATCAATTTCATTAAACTGAGCATCTTTGGTTATATCTAATAATACTGGACCAGGACGACCGCTTTTAGCAATATAAAATGCCTTGGCGATCGCAGTCGGAATATCTTCCGCTTTCGTTACTTGGAAATTCCATTTAGTTACCGGCATCGTTATCCCAACAACGTCGGCTTCCTGGAATGCATCTGTGCCTAAAAGATGGCTCCCTACCTGGCCGGTGATGCAAACTATTGGTGTTGAATCAATATAAGCATCTGCAATACCTGTTATAAGGTTAGTAGCTCCAGGACCTGAAGTAGCGATGCATACTCCAACTTTTCCTGATACACGGGCATAGCCTTGTGTACACGGGCATTATTGCTCCACCAGGATAACCAAAAATAGTATTAACACCTTCAGCAAGAAGAGATTTAACAACTGCTTCGCAACCGGGTACTCTAATGGTTTTACTACTATGGGGTACCATCAAATCGGAGGAATCCTTGAAATCTGTCGATATTGATTTTGTTGTTTCTACCTCACTCATAAGCTATGCTCCAAATTCATAATTAAGTTATTTAGTTAAAAGTATTTGTCAGTTAGACAACCTTCTGATGCCGATGATACAGAATTTGCGTAACGATATAAAACGCCACGCTTAACTTTTAATGGCGGTTGCTTCCAATTTTTTCTTCTCTTGTGTAATTCTGCATCGTCTATCTCAAGTTCTATTAAGTGTTTCTGAATATCAATAGTTATCCAATCACCATCAAATACCAAAGCAAGCATTCCTCCTTGTTGCGCCTCAGGAGAAATGTGTCCAACCACAAACCCATGTGTTCCACCTGAGAATCTTCCATCAGTTATAAGTGCTACATCCTTGCCTAGTCCACTTCCAACAATAGCAGCCGTTGGTTTTAACATCTCCGCCATACCGGGCCCACCTTTTGGACCTTCGTAACGAATAACCACAACATCACATTTTTTAACTTTTCCATCAGCTATCGCATCATTAGCCTCAAATTCAGAATCAAAAACGCGGGCTGTTCCCCGGAATTTTGTTCCTTCTTTTCCGGTTATTTTCGCAACTGCACCCTGTTCTGCCAGATTGCCATAAAGAATTTGAATGTGTCCGGTGTTTTTTATTGGTTCTTTAATAGATGCAATAATATCCTGCCCATCTGCGAGTGATGGAACATCAGCTAAATTTTCTGCAATTGTTTTACCGGTTACAGTTTTACAATCCCCATGAAGCAGATCATTTTCTAATAGGTATTTCATTACAGCGGGGATACCACCAATATTGTGTAAATCTTCCATCAGATATTTCCCGCTCGGTTTTAAATCTGCGAGATAGGGGGTTTTGTCACTAATCCGTTGGAAATCCTCAAGATTTAATTCAACATGGGCTGCATCTGCGATCGCCATCAGATGTAGTACTGCATTAGTTGATCCACCAAGTACAGTAACTAATGTGATTGCGTTTTCGAATGACTTTTTTGTAAGAATTTTTCCAGGGGTTAAGTTTTTTTCTAAAATATTCATCATCGCTTGTCCTGATATTAAACACTCATCTTTTTTACCCTGATCGATTGCCGGTGTCGAAGCACTATATGGTAAGCTCATTCCCAAAGCCTCAATTGCTGATGCCATAGTATTTGCCGTATACATTCCACCACAAGCACCAGGACCCGGACACGCTTTAAGTATAATATTTTTAAACTCTAGTTCATCAATTCTTCCCGCCGATTTCTCACCCCAAGCTTCAAATGCTGATACTACATCAAGTTTTCTGCCGTTATAATTACCGGATGCAATTGTACCACCATAGATTAATATTGATGGTCTGTTTAACCGACACATAGCCATCAGTGCACCTGGCATATTTTTATCACAACCGACAACAGAAATAAGACCATCATAACTTTGGGCTTCTACAACTGTCTCAATAGAATCTGCAATTAAATCACGTGAAGGAAGTGAATATCGCATACCTGGAGTACCCATAGAAATCCCATCACTCACACCGATTGTATTAAATACTAATCCTACCAATCCAGATTCAACAACACCTTGTTTTACCAGTTTAGCAAGATCATTTAAATGCATATTACAAGGATTACCGTCAAAGCCTGTGCTTGCAATGCCAATGAAAGGTTTTTTAAGATCGTTTTCATTTAATCCTAATGCATAAAGCATCGCCTGTGATGCAGGTTGCGAATCTCCTTGTGTAATTGTTCTACTGTATTTATTTATACTCATAATATTTATTTATCAATACGATTATCAAGCAACAACATTTAACAGTTGTGTATTATAGTCATTGTTCTGATTTACTTCTACTTCCATATCTAAATATCGATTTCTATATCTGGTTCTTGACTTTTGCTTATAAATCCTCACAAATTCAGATAAAAAAATAAGCCCTTTCTTTTGATGAAAAGGGCTTTTAATCATTTATACCGTTCTCATCCTGATTATTAAATAGCAAGAAGCTGAATAATTAT
>JARRKK010000187.1:0-6036 GCA_037388105.1 Ignavibacteriaceae bacterium
AGTTATTTATTAAAAGTATTCCTGGTGGAATGATAATTCAGGATTCGGATAATATCGATTTAGATAAAGAAAAGTTTTCGTTTGCAACTGATAAGAAACCTGATGAGAAAGAGTTGAAAGATTTGTATTTTGCATGGAAAGTTGCAAAACATACTAAATCAAATGCAATTATTTTTGCTAAAGACAAGGCTACAATTGGTGTTGGTGCCGGACAGATGTCAAGATTAGATTCGGCAAAGATAGCTTATATGAAAGCCAGTGGACAAGGACTCGATTTAAGTGGATCTGTTGCAGCATCTGATGCATTCTTTCCTTTTGCAGATGGATTATTGGAAATAATTAAATGCGGTGCAACTGCTATAATACAACCCGGTGGGTCGGTTCGTGACCAGGAAGTTATTGATGCAGCAAATAAAAATAACGTATCCATGGTATTTACCGGAATAAGACATTTCAAACATTAGAGGCATAATGCGAATTTTTGATTTTTTTGCTACTGATATAGCAATTGACCTTGGCACCGCTAACACACTTATTTATGTAAAAGGTAAGGGAATTGTTCTTAATGAACCATCCATAGTCGCATTCGATAAAAATTCTAAAAGAATTATTGCTCTGGGGAATAAAGCAAAAGAAATGCAGGGAAGGGAACATAAAGAAATTCGTGTAACTCGCCCAATGCGAGACGGTGTAATAGCAGACTTTGAGATTGCGGAAGGAATGATAAGAGCATTTATTAAGAAAGTTCATGCAGGTATATTAAGCAGTAGAAGAGTTGTTATGGCAGTTCCAAGTGGTGTAACTGAAGTAGAAAAAAGGGCTGTAAGGGACAGTGCCGAACACGCAGGTGCGAAAGAAGTACATTTAATTGCTGAGCCAATGGCTGCCGCAATAGGAATAGGTATTGAGGTGGACGCTCCGGTTGGAAATATGATAATAGATATTGGTGGTGGAACAACAGAAATAGCGATTATTGCACTTTCCGGAATTGTTAATGAAGAATCCATCCGGATTGCTGGTGATGAGATGAATTATACAATTATGCAATTCTTTAAACGCAATCACAATATTTTAATTGGTGAAAGAACTGCAGAGGCTATTAAATGTGAAGTTGGATCGGCTGTTCCTTTAAAAGAGGAATTAACTATACAGGTAAAAGGGCGAGATCTAGTTGGCGGAATTCCCAAAACAACCGAAGTAAGTTCTGTTGAAATAAGGGAAGCACTAAATGAATCTATAGTACAAATAATTGAAGCTGTTAGGCAATCATTAGAACGAACACCTCCTGAATTATCCGCTGATATTTTAGACAGAGGAGTAATGCTGACAGGTGGCGGCGCGTTGTTAAAAGGATTGGATGATAGAATAAGAATGGAAACCAATCTTCCCGTACATGTAGCGGAAGATCCGCTTACTGCAGTTGTAATGGGTGCCGGAAAAGTCATCGATGATCTTAATGGTTATTCAAAAGTACTTATTCGAAACAGAAGATACTAATGATTAGATTCTTATCTAAAGTATGGGCTGACTTTAGAGAATATATTATTCTTGTAATTTTAATCATAATCAGTCTCATTATTCTTTCTCAAAACCAAAATTCGAAAGTACAAACGGTCAGAGCAATTGCATTTGGCAGTTTTGCTACTTTCACCTCTATTATTTCAGATATTTTCAGCATTACAGACTTAAAAAGAGAGAACGAAGAATTACGAAATACAAATACCAACTTGATGCTGCAAATTAGCAAATTAAGGAAGTACGGAATTGTTAATGATGAATTAAAACGGCTGGTAAATTTTAAAAACAAAACGTCCTATCCATTAATACCTGCAAATATAATATCACGTTCATTATCGATGACTCAAAATACAATTACACTTAATGTTGGAGAGAAAGACAGTGTGTCGCCTGGAATGCCAATTATTAATGATCAGGGATTTATTGGTATGGTTTATTCAACTTCGCAGGATTTTTCGATTGCAAGAACAATTCACAATACAGATTTAAAGTTAGCCGTAATGGACGAAAGGAGCAGAGTGCAGGGAATAATGATTTGGACAGGTGAAGAGCTATTAATTATTAACATCCCAAATAATTTTGATATTGAAGTTGGTGATCGGATTGTAACAGCCGAAGTTAGTTCTATCGTTCCTATTCCCATACCGATAGGAATTATTGAAGAGTACAAAGCAGTGGAAACAAGTGTGTTCAGCTACATCAGAGTAAAATTATTTGTTGATCTTACACCTATAGAAAATGTATTTGTTCTTGCAGAAGTAAAAAGTAAACAAATTGATGGGTTGGAATTAAATTTTTATAGGCGCAATTGAGAAATGAGATGGGACTTTATAATACCCCTTTTAATATTTTTCCCTGTTTTATTGATTCAAATTACGATTGTTCCATTAATCTCAATTTCAGGTGTCGTACCGGATCTAATATTGATCATTTTAGTATACTATTCAATAACTCGCGGACAATTATATGGAACGGCACTTGGTACGTTTTACGGGATACTTATTGATTTGATAACAGGAAGTTTGTTAGGAAGTTCTATGCTATCGAAGACACTTGCGGGATTTACGGCCGGTTATTTTTCAGGTGAAACTAAAAGAGAAATAAACATCCACTCTTACAATTATTCTATGATTGTTTTTCTCTGTGCGCTGATTGATACTGTGGTGTTTTCATTTTTTTCTGCCTTCGACTTACAAACCAATCTCTTTTCTCTTCTTTTTGAACAATCACTGCTACCCTCTTTGTATACTAGTGTTGTAGCTATACTGTTTATTTTTTCTCCCTTCAGAAGGAAAAAAATATGAGGAGCGAAAGATTTGCGTCCCTGCAAAGGAAATCATTAATTACTATTGTGATAATCGTTAGTGCCACTACTATAGGATTTCGTCTGTTTCAGATGCAAATTCTAAATCAAACATCTTATGATGATAAGTCTGCAGATAACAGCATAAAGTTAATTGAACAGATACCTCCGCGTGGTGTTCTGTATGATCGCAATATGACATTACTTGTTAATAATGTACCCGCATACACTTTGAGAATTATGCCAGCTGATTATGATAAAAATCTGAACACAACTTTAGAAACAATTTTAGGGGTTGAACCAGGATGTATCAATAAAAAATTGGATGAATTTAAGGTTTATTCAAAATTTATTCCGATTAAAATAAAGAGGGGAATTGGTTTTGATATTGTTGCTTGGATTGAAGAGAATGCAGAAAATCTTCCCGGTGTTGATTACGTTGTTGAGATGCACCGTGGTTATCCTGGTGGTGTAAATGGTTCACATCTTTTTGGTTATGTTAGGGAAATTTCTGAAAAACAGTTAAAAAACCATCCCGATTATTACAAGCTGGGTGATGTTATTGGATTAAAAGGTGTTGAAAAAACGTATGAGAAAGAACTGCGTGGTACAAAAGGAAGTAATTTTGTTTTAGTAAACTCACGAAGGAAAAAAATTGGTAATTATAAGGGCGGATCAGAAGACATCCCTGCTATAAAAGGTAATGATATAGTACTTACAATTGAGGCAAGTACACAGAGGACTGCAGAAGAATTATTCATTGGTAAAAAAGGCGCCTTAGTAGCCATTGAACCTGCTACCGGGGAAATACTTGCTTTGGTCTCTTCTCCTCAATATGACCTAAATCGATTTTCTTATATTACATCTGAAAACTTTCTGAATACATTATACAATGACCCGGGAAAGCCATTGTTTAATCGGGCAACTATGTCGGTTCAGTCGCCGGGATCTACATATAAAATGCTCTCTGCAATTGCAGCACTTGATCTCGGTATAATTAACACATCATTTACCATTCATTGTACAGGTGGATATACATATGGTAGATATTTTAAATGTCACGGTAGTCATGGAACAGTAAATGTTATTCAGGCTATTGAAAAGTCTTGTAATGTGTTTTTCTATCAACTTATATTAAAAATAGGTATTGAAAAATGGGCAGAATATAGCAAACACTTTGGATTCAATACTAAAACTGGAATTGACATTGGTGAGGAGAGTGCTGGATTAATTCCTGATGCATCTTACTACGAAAAGATTTATGGTCCGGATTGGCCTCATAGTATACTTTTAAGTCTAGCAATCGGACAGGGAGAAACAGGTGCTACTCCAATTCAACTCGCGCAATATACGGCATTAATAGGAAATGAAGGTAAAAGTTATCAACCACATCTTGTAAGGGGATTCATTGATAACAATACAAAGAAAATTGTACATTACGATTATAAAGAAATCGATGCTAGTGTAAGCAAGAACGCAATTGATATTGCAAAGCGAGGAATGTATCTGGTTGTACATGGAGAGGGTACAGCAACACACCTGAGATGGAGTGATTATGAAATATCGGGAAAAACAGGAACAGCCCAAAATCCACATGGTGAGGATCATGCATGGTTTGTTGCATTTGCACCATTTGATAACCCACAAATTGCAGTCGCGGTGATAGTTGAAAATGTTGGATTTGGCAGTACTCATGCTGCACCAATTGCAAAAAAGGTAATTGAAGCATACCTTAATTCCGTCAAACAAAATACACGGATTGAAGAACAATCATTAACAAAATTAGAAACATCGGTTACAGGTCAATAAATTGCAGTTAGATTATCACTTAAAAGACAGATTTGATTTCGGATTAATACTGCCTGTTATAGTTCTTTTTTCTATCGGGTTAGCTGCCATCTATAGTGCGACTTACAATAACGCATTTGCTCAAGGTAATTTTCAGCGACAACTGATTTGGGGATTTGCAGCACTTGTTCTATTTTTTATAACTTATTCATTACCTATAAAATCATTCAAACAGTTAGCTTTTCCAACTTATTTATTTTCAATTATTCTTTTAATCGCAGTTATACTCATTGGTAAAAAAGTTTCTGGAGCAAGGAGTTGGATTGCAATTGGAACGGTTGGATTTCAACCATCTGAATTTGCCAAGATAGGAACGATTCTTTTGTTATCAAAATTCCTTAGCCGTAACAACACTGATATCGAGTCATTCAAAGATTTATTATTTACTCTTGCTATTGGTTTTCTACCAGTATTACTTATTTTTTTGGAACCAGATATGGGTACTGCTGTTGTATTCCTTTTACTAATAATAACTTTGATATTTTGGAAAGGAATAAGTGTATTTGCTATGTTTGTTGTGCTATCACCTGCGTTCGTAGCAATATCATCATTGTTTGGAACTTATTATTTCATTACTGCTTTATCTCTGGAACATCAGCAACAGAGAATACAGGCATTCATTGATCCAATGTCAGACCCGCTTGGCTCAGGTTATAACACAATTCAGGCCAAAGTTGCAATTGGTTCTGGCGGTTTATTTGGAAAGGGATTTCTTGCGGGAAATCAAACTCAGTTACAATTTATTCCCGAACAGTGGACTGATTTTGTTTATTGTGTTATTGGAGAAGAATTCGGTTTTATTGGTACTATTCTTATGCTGGGATTATTTACATATTTATTTATTCGAATTCTTAAAATATCATCAGTAAAAGATGAGTTTTTAAGTTTAGTTTCAGTTGGTATCCTTTCAATTTACTTTACTCATTTTATCATTAACATTGGAATGGTAGTCGGGATTATGCCAGTGATAGGATTACCGTTGCCATTTGTAAGTTATGGCGGAAGTTCACTGTTGGTTAATATGGTAATGCTCGGAATTTTAGCAAATATTTATAAGTCAAGGAAGTATTACTCGTGATTATTCGTTATGACGGCAGTTGAAAAATTACTAAATAAAAATCTCGAGGGTAAATTTATTTGTGTTGGCTTAGACACCGATATTTCAAAAATACCAATACATCTTAGTTCAGCATCCAATCCGATATTAGAATTTAATCAAGCAATTATTAATTCTACAAAAAATGCTGCTGCTGCATACAAAATAAATTTTGCCTTTTATGAAAAAGATGGTGAAAAAGGACTAAAAAATTTATCTGAAACCATCGGGATTATACCCTCAAACACTTTGATAATTGCTGACGCAAAAC
>JARRKK010000188.1:0-5235 GCA_037388105.1 Ignavibacteriaceae bacterium
CATCATAAAACCGCTTACATCTGTTCCAACTCTCAATCGTACAAAACCACTATCACTTTCAAGACTGTCTGCAGCAACAAATTTTATTGGTTGTAAAGCATCTGCAAAATATACTCCTACATTGCTATCTGCCAGTAAGTTCCCGTTCACACATCCGTCTATTACCGCAAGTTCAAAGGTTTGTTCCGGAGGAAAGTCTTCTAATGTTCCGTCTGGGTTTCTCTTTTTTATTATTACATCCGCTGTATCAGACGCAAAAACAATTTCTGGTTTTGTGTAGACATATAGTGGTGATGGTTTTATGTGAAGTGTTAGATTTGTATTGGGAAAACCAGGATCTGAGGTTCCTAATCTTATTATTACATTCTTCACAGTATCGGGTGAAATTCCATCAGCCACGTAATCAAAATATGCATACCCAAACGACTGAAAAAGTTCAGTAAAACTCTGCACATGCTCACCTGTGTTCGGATCTATAAGATTTCCATATTCGGTTCCTTCAACAATCTCTGCATTGTAGGTTGCTTCGGACGGGAAGGAAATAGTACACTCGCCTCCAAAATCATTCGGGTAAACCTCTACATTAACTGCTTGTCCTGTGTATAGTGAATCATTTCCGGATGTGTTAGCTATAATTACACCATTGCTCTGCATGATGAGTTTAACAGAATCAGTTCTTACTAATCCTTCCCATTCGCATTGTACAATAAAATATTTGTCCACGCTTCCACTGTAAACACTATCCTGTATTACATTAATATCCTGGATTTCCGATAATGTACCAATAAAGTTATCTCCAATCATTTGTTGGTTATTATCATAAAATGATGCGAACTCTCCTCCCGAAATAAACATCAGGTTTACAGGCTGAGTATCTTTGTTCCAGGAAACACCGGTTGTGCAATCATTAAATGTAGAAATTGCCATTGGTGTAGATGTCAGAATACAGCTTTCATTCTTAGTAAGATTAAAGCTGTAGTTTGATACTAAAGGAGGTGTGTAAGAAAAATTATAAAATGGATAAGATGAACCGCTGTAACATCCTCCAACAAAAAAAGAATTTGTCTGAACAAGCTGATCATCAAGGAAAATCTGGTACCGCCCGTCAACAGGCTGAGGATTGCTGCAGGGAATATTAAACCTGAACTGAAATGAATGACTGCCTGCTGATACATTTTCTACCAGGTATGTTATATTACCCCCTGTTACAAAACCTGAAAAGCTTGCATCCTGACAGGGCAGAACGTAAGCAAGTACCGCTCCTGGTGTGGCAGTAGGCGTCCATTGCATTTCTATTCTTATTGTATGTGTTGATGCGGGACTATTAAGAGAAATTACAGCACCCCGCGGTTCAATCTCAACTTTTTCTTCAATTGTTATTTGTGCATATACAACATTACTAATAACCAGGATAAAAATTATAAAAGAGAAGGTTTTCAGGAAATAGAATGAATTTGATTTACGCATTGGATGTCCTCAAATGGTAAATTATAAATTCTATTACAGACAGAAATAATACAAGCGGGAGTTAGAATTTTTTTAACTTAATTAAGATTAATGAGTTTGAATGTGAATGTCAAGTTTATTAGTCCCGAAATTCAAAACAAACAAATTATCAATATGTAATTTATAAGGCGAAGAGGGTAATTACGAATTACCTATAGGACACGAATAAACTTATTACTTATGAATTTTATTTTAAAAGGATCATCTTTTTTGTTACCACAAAATCACCGGCTACATCGTTTGCGGGGTAAACTTGTAGTTTATAGAAATAAACACCACTTGGAAAGTTATTTGCATTCCATTCAACTGCATAACTTCCGGCAGGTTTATCTTCATTAACGAGAGTAGCAACTTCGTTTCCCAAAACGTTTATTATTTTTAATACAACATTGGAATTTACCGGGATTGTAAAACTAATAGTTGTTCTAGGATTAAAGGGGTTAGGATAATTTTGTTTCAACTCAAATGAGTTTACAGTATTTTCCGTTTCTGCAAATGTTGGTGCGTTAACGATTGAATAAATGTCAATTATATTATTATCGATATCGATAAACTTAAAAACTATGCTGTCTGTGTAAGCATCAACAAGCATAGCGCCGTAATTGCTGTTATATCTCTTCTGGCTTCCGCTAACTGTGTTGCTCCAATCATAAAGACTTTTCCCGCCAAGACCATTTACAAAATATGTGAACCCATTCTTTTCAATTCTTTCGTATGTATGATCGTGTCCCGCAATTACCGTGGTAGCTCCTGTCTGTGGAAAATCCCATTGCTGCATATTTGAGTTTGAACCATGCTGACCGGATGAATAGGGTGGATGATGAAGGCAAACAATCTTCCAGGTTGAACTGGAAGTGGAAATTTTATTATAAAACCAGTTGGCTTGTATCGAACTGCTGCTATTTCCATCAGGCTCGTCACCATCCGAATCGAGCATAAAAAAGTGAATATTACCGGCAATAAAATCGTAGTACCGCTCGTTGTTCGGAAGTTCAAAATAATCTCTGTAGGGAGTAAGATCTGCAGTGCGCCAATCGTGGTTGCCGGGTGATGGAAAAAATTTATTTTTATTTGCACCTTGTCCGTACGTGCCGATGTAAGGGAAAATAAACTCGTGGTAATACTGTCCTATATTTTCATCAATTGTTGAGTCTGAGCCGTCCTCGTAATTGTTATCGCCTACTGTTACAATAAAATCGGGATTCCAGCTTTTCACAAGCTCTGAGACAGCAAGCTCGTTGCTGCCTGCTTTGCCAAAATCACCTATAACTGCGAAATGTATTTGAGATTGAGAAAATAACGGTGTTATAGATAGAAATAATAATATTACCGCTACGTATACGGAGGAGTTAAAAGAAAGTTTTTTCATAGTTCTCTATACAAATTTAACTGTTTGATTATCTAAAAGATATTATTTGTACTGTAAATTAATAATTGCAGTACTCTAAAGGCAGGCAATATTTATACCGTTTAGGTCACTATAGTTATAATTGAATATGAAATTAATACAGATACGATATTTTTTTATCCATATTATAAAAATCGATATTTCAGCAGGACCTTCTTCTCCACCACAGAAAAATTACCAACGGTATGACAATAGACGTAGATGCCGCTCGAAATGTCACTTCCGTCAAATCCAACATTATAACTTCCGGTAGGTTTTTCTTCATTTACTAAAGTTTCTGAATTACTTCCGGGTACATCGTAAATCTTCAATTGTACGGACACGGTGCGCTGTTTCCCTGTTTACGGAATTAGATATTGTGCTGTTGTACTTGAATGAAATGTGTTTGGATAGATCTGAGCTAATTTGCAGTCGAATGCATTATCATCAAGATTCAATTCCTTTTCTAGATGGAATACCTTCCTGATAATAATGTTTTAATTCGTTCATCTCAGTAACTAGGTCAGCTTTTTCTATCAGCTTATCCGGGCAATACCTTCCTGTTAATATCAGTTCAACGCTTTCCGGTTTTTGTTTTATAAATGTTAGTATTTCTTCATCAGAGAAAAGCCCGAAATAAATTGCCACACAAATCTCATCCAAAATAATTAAATCATATTTCCTGCTAAGCATTTTATTCTTTGCCATTGCTAAGCCGCGCCGTGCTTTATCTATCTCCTTCTTATCCGGTGGTTCTTTCTTGTAAACAAAATTGTCACTGCCAAATTGTTCGATTGTTATCCATTCACTTAAATGTCTTAAGCTGTTCAGTTCATTGTATGGAAACTCTTTCATAAACTGTGCAATGTAAGTCCTTAAACCAAATCCCGCAGCACGTACCGCCTGCCCGATTGCTGCAGTTGATTTACCTTTCCCGTTTCCAGTGTAAATTTGGATATAGCCTTTATCAAATTTATTTCTTTCCACAATGCTATTAAGAATTTTTGATACAAAAATTAGCTTCTCAAGGTAAGGGTCTGCCCAATGTCATCAAGACCTAATTTAATGTTATAATTTTTTGCCGAATCTAGTAGCCAGGTTAGTGGTTCATCAATAGGTTCTCTTCCTTGCTTAAAAGTTTTTGTATGGATAGGAATAAAATATTCTGCATTGATATGAGTTGAAGCCATTATCAGGGCTTCTTCAGGATTACAATGATTTTTCCTCCAGGGATTGTACGCACCAATTGGCATAATTGCCACGTTAATGTTTTCGTTTTCCAATGGTTTCAATAATTCCTGATATGCAGTGTCACCACCAAATAATATCTTCTTCCCCTTTTTCTCTAACAAAACTGCATTGTAACTCCTGCCTTCTTTCATAAATCCTTTTGAACGGTCCCACTCCCAGGGAAATCTCCAGCCAAAGTGTTTTACCTCTAAAGCTTTGAATCTAACCCCTGCTAATTCTGTCATTTCTCCCCAATCAATTTCACGCAAAGATTTCCATTCAAGATCTGCTATAACATCTATCGTATTATAAGCGGTTATACAATCGATCTGGTTGGGGAACATACTGGTAATTGCTGACAGTGTAGGATAATCCATATGATCCATATGGGCATGAGAAAGTAATATTATATCAGGTTTAGGCATCTCGTTTATTGTTAGCGCTGGATTGGTGAAGCGGCTGGGTCCCCAGCTTGAGCCAAGAACGTAAAGACCAATTGTTTCAAACAAAACCGGATCTGTTAAAATCCAGGTCCCATAAAAATTAATAAGCACTGTTGCGTGACCAATCCATGCAATATTTATTTCATTGTCTTTCCATTTATCCGGTTCCGGTTTAAATGATGCAGCTTGCGGACTGGTTTTGGCGAGAGTATTGCTTTTATTAATACCAGGAGGAATCAATAAAGCAGCCAAGGTCGCTTTAAAACATTTATTTATGAAATGTTTTCTTTTCAATATTTATATCCCTTTACTTCTTCTTCCGTAAATATAACTCCAAGATTTTATGCTGTCTTATAGACTTCTAAATTATTCAATACCTTATTTGCCTGATTTATGTGGCGTTTATCGTGATTAAGGTGAAGCAAAAAAGCATCCCCAAGATTTAGCCTAATAAAGCTTGATACGGGACTGCCAAACCTAATCTTGTTAAGATCATACCCTTTAAATTTCTCTGCTAATTTAATAAACTCATCAATTGAACGACTATAATCATCCACTACACTTGTTTTTATAAATTTATGTGTTGGATAAAATACCTTAAACGTCTTTGTCTTTTTTGTATTTTCCGGGACAATCGATTTAATTATTAATTTGCCGAAGATACTTTCT
>JARRKK010000189.1:0-5689 GCA_037388105.1 Ignavibacteriaceae bacterium
ACCCAGTAGTGTTTGGTAGTGGAAAAGAACAACAGAAGGCAGGCGCGATACAAGATGAGGCAGTTGGTGAAGCCGATTTTACAGAATCATATTTAGGTGTTCCAATTCGTATTGGAGATAAAGTGTTGGGTGTCGTAAGCATCCAGAGTTATAAGAAGAATGCCTACAATGAAAGTAATGTTCGTCTTCTTTCCACTCTTTCTTCAAATATGGGAATTGCATTGGAAAATGCAAGACTGTTTGAGGAAACTAAATTACTGCTTAGCGAAACACAACAACGAAATGCTGAACTTGGTGTTATAAATAGTGTGCAGGAGGGTCTTGTTGCACACATGGATATTCAGGAGATATATGATTTGGTTGGAGAAAAAATCAGAGAAATATTTGATGCACAGGTTGTTTCTATTGGAAAGTATGATCACAAAAAGAAAATTTGTGAGTTTAAATATGATATTGAAAAGGGTAAAAGATTTCATGACAAACCACGTAATTTCAATGCTATTGATAGACACATTATTAAAACGCTGGTGGGCAATCTTGTCACCGGACACATCAGTTTACAAAATGTTGATAGGGAAAATGTTTTTGGTGAATCTGAAGTTCAACTTTTAAATACGCTTGCTAATAGCTTAAGCATTGCACTTATCAATGCAGAATTGTTTGAAGAGACAAAATTATTATTGAATGAAACACAACAACGAAATGCGGAGCTTGGAGTCATAAATAGTGTGCAGGAAGGTTTAGTAGCTCACATCGATATTCAGGGAATATATGATTTGGTGGGTGAGAAAATCAGAGAAATATTTGATGCTCAGGTTGTTTCTATCGGAAAGTATAACCATGAAAAGAAAATATGTGAATTCAAATACGATATTGAAAAAGGGAAAAGATTTTATGACACACCACGAAAATTTAATGCAATTGATAAACATATTATTAAAACCGCAAAAAGGTTAGTTATTAATGAAGATTTGATTAATAAATTTATCGAGTTAGGTGAAAAAGAACCAAAACCCTCAGAAGGTACAGAAGCCCCAAAATCGGCTGTTTGGGTACCACTTGTTGTCAGTAATAAAGTAACCGGACATATTAGTTTACAAAATGTTGATAGAGAAAATGCTTTTGGTGAATCAGAGATACAGCTTTTAAATACACTTGCTAACAGTCTGAGCATAGCCCTGATAAATGCTGAATTGTTTGAAGAAACAAAATCACTTCTGAATGAAACACAGCAGAGAAATGCAGAACTGGGTGTTATTAATAGTGTGCAGGAGGGTCTGGTTGAACAAATGGATATACAGGGAATTTATGATTTGGTTGGTGAAAAGATAAGAGGAATATTTGATGCGCAGGTTGTATCTATCGGAACATATGATCACGAGACCAAATTATGTCATTTTAAATATGATATTGAAAAAGGTGAACGATTTTATGATGAACCTAGGAAATTCAACTCTATAGATAAATTACTGATTAAAACTAACCAGGCACTTGTGATTAATGAAAATCTTATTGAACGGGCTTTTGAATTGGGAGAAAAAAAGCCTGTTGCTGCTGAAGGAACAGAAATGCCGAAATCTGCTTTGTGGATACCTCTCTCAGTTGGTGATAAAGTGAAAGGTTACGTTAGTTTGCAAAATGTTGACAGAGAAAATGCTTTTAGTGAATCTGATATACGTCTGATTAAAACGTTAGCAAATAGTATGAGTGTAGCACTCGAAAATGCAAGATTGTTTGATGAAACAAAACAGCAGGCGATTGAATTGCAAATTATCAATAGTGTAGGTGAAGGTCTTGCACACAAACTAGATTTTCAGGCTATTGTTGATCTGGTAGGTGATAAAATAAGACAAGTATTCAATGCACAAATTGTTTCTATCTCAACATATGAAAAGGAAAGTAATCAGATTCATCACAGATATGCCGTTGAACGCGATGAAAGGTTTACGTTTGATAAACCGCAGGATATTGATCATGACAGGAAAGAAATTATTGATACAAAAAAACCATTAATATTTGGTACAAGCCAGGAGATAATCGATCACAGTGGTGAAACTATAATTGCGGGTGAAATGCCTCAATCATTCATGGGTGTTCCAATAATATTAAACCGGAAAGCAACCGGTGTTATTACAGTTCAGGATCTTGAAAAACAAAACCTTTATGGCGAGAGAGATGTTCGTCTGTTAATGACGCTTGCATCGAATATGGGTGTGGCACTTGAAAATGCAAGACTCTTTGAAGAAACCACCCGTCTATTAAATGAAACCCAACAGAGAAATACTGAGCTAGCCATTTTGAACACCATACAAGAAGGTTTAGTGATGGAGATGGACTTTGAAGCTATAATAAATCTTGTTGGTGATAAGCTACGGGAAGCAATGGGATTTGTAGATCTTGGGATTCGTTTGTATGATAAAGAAAAGGACATTCTGAAATTTCCATATGAGTATGAGCATGGTAACCGTCTGAATATTGAGGATATGCCACCTACTGCTATTTCAAGATATGTGTTGGAATCTGGAAAGATGCTTCTGATAAAAGATAATAGTCCAGAAGCGATAAAAAAATTGGGCATAGAAGGTATGATCTTAATTCCGGGTACGGATCAGAGCAAATCAATGGTTGCTGTACCTATTATGCTCGGAAATGAAGCCAAAGGATTGATACTGATCGAAAATTATGAGAAGCGAAACGCTTTTAGTGATTCAGATATAAGATTGCTGACGACTCTTGCAAATAGTATGAGTATCGCTCTTGAAAATGCGAGACTATTTGAACAGACGAAACAACTATTACATGAAAGCAGACAGCGAAACGCAGAACTTTCAATCCTGAATGCCATTCAGGAGGGATTAGTAATGGAAATGGACCTTAATGGAATAATAAATCTTGTTGGAGATAAGTTAAGAGAAGCGCTCGATTTTCAGGATATCGGAATTCGCCTTTATGACAAAGAGAAAAACCTTCTTCATTTTTACTATGAATATGAAAGAGGCAAAAGATTAACAATAGATCCAATGCCTCCCACTATGGTATCTAAATTTGTTTTGGAGAAGAAAGAAATGCTTCTGGTTAGGCATAACGAAGAAAATACGGTGAAGGATTTAGGGATTGAAGGTGTTGATTTGATTCCGGGTACTGATAGGAGCAAATCGTTCGTTGCAGTTCCAATTGTAACCGGAAATGAAGCAAAGGGTTTGATCATAATAGAGAACTATGAAAAAGAGGATGCTTATAGTGAATCAGATATAAGATTGCTAAGTACACTGGCAAACAGTATGAGTGTTGCTCTAGAAAATGCAAGGCTTTTTGATGAGACCCTTCGTTTGTATAAGGAGAGTGATCAGCGTGCTTCAGAATTGGCTACAGTAAACAGAATAACCAAGGCAATAGTTGGTCATCTTGAAATTAATAAACTGATTGAAATGGTTGGCGAAAGTACTAAGAAGCAGTTTAATGCAAATATTGTCTACGTTGCTCTGCTAAACAAGGAAACCCAAATGATTGAATTTCCGTATGGTTACGGTGAAGAATTTCCTCCGCTAAAATATGGTGAAGGGCTTACCTCGAAAATTATTCAATCCAGGGAGCCCTTACTGATAAATAAACAAGTAGATGAAAAAACCCAGGAATTAGGTGTAAAAAGGATAGGAGTTAGGTCAGCATCCTACCTCGGTGTACCCATTCCTGTTGGAGATGAAATAATAGGTGCTTTAAGTGTCCAAAGCACTGAAGAGGAGAATAAATTTACTGAATCAGATATGCGGCTTCTAAACACTATTGCAGCACATGTTGGTATTGCAATTAATAATGCCAACGCTTATCAAGAATTAAACGCAACTTTACAAAATCTTAAATCCACCCAGGATCAATTAGTGGCTCAGGAAAAGCTTGCTTCGTTAGGGCAGCTAACTGCTGGTATTGCTCACGAAATAAAGAACCCGCTGAATTTTGTAAATAATTTTTCTGAATTATCAGGTAGCTTAATTGATGAACTAAAGGAAAACTTTGAATCGCAGCAAGAAAAAATTGATAAAGATATTATCGATGAAGTTTATGAAATATTAAATACCTTAAAAACCAATTCTGAGAAGATAAGAGAGCATGGAAAAAGAGCAGACAGTATTGTTCATAGTATGTTGCAGCACTCACGGGGTAAAGCGAGCGAAAAACAATCGGTGGATATAAATTTAATGTTGGAAGAAGATCTAAACCTGGTTTACCATGGATTACGAGCTCAGGATAATACATTTAATATAAGCATAGAAAAAGAATATGATGAGAATCTGGAAATGATAAATGTTGTTCCTCAGGATATTAGTCGTGCATTTCTGAACATAATCACAAATGGGTGTTACGAAGCTCATAAGAAAAAAGTTGAATCAAAAAGTGATCAGCCGGCAAAGATCTCACTTAAGACCAAGGATCTTGAAAAAAAGGTAGAGATCAGAATTCGAGACAACTGTGGCGGGATACCTAAAGCAATTCAGGGTGAATTATTTAAACCTTTCTTTACAACAAAGCCAACGGGGAAGGGAACAGGTTTAGGTCTTTCTATCAGTTACGATATTGTGGTTCATACACATAAAGGCGAATTATTTTTTGAAACAGAACCGGGTGAGTATACAGAATTTGTCATAAGACTACCAAAAATAAGTTAATGCTAACTGATTGATTTAATGATATTTAATTCTAACAAGAAATTTAGTATTACATTACTTACACTTCTTTTCTACAGTGGATTTTCGAACGCTCAATCTATTGATACAGTGTATATTCATTCTGACAGCATTAAAGGCGGTTCAATTGAGCTTTCCGATGTTTGGCGTTATAATCCAGGCGATGATTTTAATTGGGCAACTCCATCTTTAAATGTTTCTGATTGGGATACTGTAAGAACAAAACTTCCAGTTGATGAAGACCCACCAATAAATTGGACCGGAATTGGTTGGTTTAGGACTGTAATAAAAATTGATTCTTCACTTAGATTCAGCTCTATTGCTTTTAAAGTTTCACAATTTGGTGCATCGGAATTTTATTTAAATGGTAAACTTGTGAAAAAACTGGGAACAATCGGAGCTCAGGCACAAGATGAAGTCCCTGTTCAACCTGGTGATGTACCATTTTCGGTTGTACTGGATAGCAGTATTAATTATGTCATAGCAGTAAGGTACTCCAACAAAATATCAGTTGAAGATAGTCAATGGTATCGATCCTGGTTCGGATATATAGGCTTTAGTTTAAGCCTCCGGGAAATTGACGATGCAATAATTGCAGTTGTAAACAGTGAAAGAACCACATTTGCTGTAAATATAGGAATTGCAGGGATTTTTCTTGCACTCGCGTTATTATATTTTTCTCTGTTTATTTTTTATTCCGCCAGAAAAGAAAACCTTTACTTTGCCTTATTCAATTTAAGCGTATCAATTATTTTTGTGTCAGCAATGCTTCGTCGATATGTTGAATCCGATCTTGTATCAATAACAATAATAAACGGGATTTCCACTTCCTTTCTGGTATTTGTCTTCCCATTTTATCTTGGATTTATCTATTCAATATTTTACAAAAAATTACCAAAGCAATTTTACATTATTTTTGTATTAGCCATTTGTCTTGTTACTATTATCAGTTTAAGTCTGGGTGAAGAATCAACCGCAGACTATTCAATATTAGGATTCATTGCCAT
>JARRKK010000190.1:0-15689 GCA_037388105.1 Ignavibacteriaceae bacterium
CAGTCCATCAGCATACAACTCATTTCATAGAAACAAAGGCTTGGGAACCAATTTCAGTAAAAGGAAAGAGTGAAAAAGTTTTAGTCTATGAAGTTTTAGGATTAAAATCGTGAGCAATTAGTTAGTATTGTTTCAAAGTGTCAACATTCTTTTTTATAACAAAATTTGATTTGATCAAAACCAGAAATAAGGCAGATGAAACCCCGGCAGCGCCAAAGACCATACACATCACCATAATCTGGTATCTTGCAGCAATCAATGGTGATACTCCGGATAAAATTTGCCCTGTCATCATTCCGGGAATCGAAACTAAACCTACAGCAAAAAGTGAATTCGTAATAGGAATCAGCGAAGCCCGAAGTGCTATATTCCTTGCTTCTTTATATGGAATATTCCGATTAATTTCTGCTTCTAATCTTTCCCCTGCAATGCTAACGCTATTCATTGCATTCGCATAAATCATTCCCGCAAGTGGAATCATATAACTTGGTAAATACCATGGCTGCAGATTTAGGACAATTTGTGTTATAAGTATCAATATTAACGAACCGCTGAGAGATATAGATAAAAATGATTTTAGGTACAATGTTTTTCGGGGGATTTGAATTGTTCGTAAAGCTATCCAGCTTGATGAAAAAAGCATAACGGCAAGAACAGCAATAACAATCAGTGAATTATGAGCTTCAAATATATAAGTAAGAACATATCCAATCAGCAGAAGCTGAATAAGCATACGAAAAATAGCATAGATTGAACTTCTATATCCAAGTCCCCATTTCCATATAATTATAATAACAACTATTACAGGTATGAACGCTAACGCTAAATTTGCTATCGGTATTGTCTGAATCGTATTACCCTTAAAGTAATTAGTAAAAATGTTTGCAATGTGATGTTTTGGTTAAATCAAAGATTGCCGGAGCCAGTATTACTTAATAAAATGGAATATTAGTAGTCTGATACCCTCTAAGTCTATAACTAAATTCTATTCGCACTTAAATTTAATTAAACTTTTTTTGATTAGTGTGGTCTGTTAATAACCGTAGCAGTCTGAAAACTAATATTCCTTTCAGTTCCTTAATTATCTGGTTTTATAATTAATTAATCGGGTTAGAGTCACTAGATATTTGGTGTTAATCTATTAGGGTTTATTTTTGTGCTTGAAAGACAACATTTGGTAATTTGCCTTAAGGCAGTTCGATTAACAAAATAATAAATATCACATATTGCGTGTAAAACGCAATTGTTTTATTTAAACCCCTGATAATGTTAATAGATAATGGTTTTTTACTTCTTAAACAAAATCAATTATTCAATGCTCCGTTATCAATCCATTTTTCAATGGAATCTATAATGGCATCCGATAACGCAGCCCTGTCTTGTGGCATTCGAGGTGAGACCTGACCCCTTAAAATCCTTATAAGAATACTGATTGCACCATCTCCGGCCTCTACTCTTTTTGATGGGGGAAACAACTGACTTGTAACACCTACTAAATTTGCAAACGACTGCCCGTTGGTTAAATTTAAATTTGCTTGTGTACCCGAGTTTCCGTGACAACCTACAAGAGCACACGTGGTTGTAAATACGTTTGATTGAATGCTGCTTAATGTTGGATTTGGTACCGACGCATTTGGGTTCCCCGGCTCGGTAGGATTATCTTCGCTACAAGATGAAATTAAAATAAAGACGATGAAAATTAGTATAGAGGAAAGAAATATCTTATGCATTTGCCACTCCAATTTTTGTGTTGAAACATACAATTGATTTGCAAAAAGAAAAGGGTAAAAATTGGCACATGAAAATTATTGTGTTCAAATTTTAACAGTGGGTGACTACAAATGTACCTGGTCTGGGAGTGTAGTTTTATTTCAAATAACTGCTAACATTCTTAGAATAGCACAGATTAAATGAAAACCCCTGATTGCTATTAATAATCAGGGGTAATTGCGTTAACTAATTTATATTAAGATAAAATAATTATGGTCATTTATAACAGCATTAAGCTAATGAAGAGGTACACTGCGGACATTTTGTTGCTTTAATTGATATATTAGAAAAGCAATATTTACATTCTTTAGTTGTAGGTTCTGCAGGAGGAGCTTCTTCTTTCTTTTTTAGTTTATTTATATTTCTGATTACCATAAATACTGCAAATGCAACTATTATAAAACTAATAACAGTATTAAAAAACACTCCATAACTAATGACAACCGCTCCGGCTTCTTTAGCTGCTGCCAGGGTTTCAAATGGTCCTGATGTTGTACCTTCTTTAATGACAATAAACAGATTGCTGAAGTCCACGTTTCCAAGAAGGATCCCTATCGGCGGCATTAGGACATCTGCAACAAGGGATTTAACAATTAATCCGAATGCTGCTCCGATGATTATACCTACTGCCATGTCAACAACATTTCCCCTCATTGCAAACTCTTTAAATTCTTTGAACATTAAGCCCTCCAAAATTGTTAATTTTAACCGCTTTCAAAACTGATATACGGCTATTTAAAATAGTTTATAGCAGTTTCTAAATCAAATTACCACTCCTAATATATACTTATTAGAATCGTAAAGATTACTCGATATCAGAAAATTTCGCTTATATTAATTGTCTAAAGGAGACAAATGAAAATTTATAATATGGAATAATTATTGTGATTCCAGAGGACTTTAATCACAAATCAAGTGAAATTGGAATTATCCGGTTCAAATATTTATCCGCTAACAGAAGAAAATCTTCAAGCTTTACTGACTCACTACTTTCCAAATTCTGCAAGGGGGAATCTTAAAGACATTGTTAATGATCTGAATGATTTGAGGTTGACCTTAAAAGAACTGGAATATTCATTTACTAAGATTTCACCACTCGTTCATATAATTACCGAAAAAATAGGTGGTATTCCTACGCAACCAAACATATTAGATTATTCAATTGAAACATTTCTAGACCATGATTATTGTAATTATAATATTGATGCTGAAAGACGTGAAATTATTAGTCTTTTGAGGCAAAAGGCTGGTATAATTGCTACCCAGGAATATACTATTAATATTCGCAAAAAATTATTTACTGTGAGAAGCTGGAATTAACCTATCTTTTTATTCTTGATTCTGTATTAAGAATTATTTTTTTATCCTATTTGAATCTTCAATATATTAGTAATCTATATTATTTTCCCTCTAATCAATTTCACGAAAAATTCTTCCAAATAAAAAAATGATAATTGGATAGCTAAATGATCAATTTTCAAAAAATCTATATGATCCTATTTCATTAAGATCGACTGCAACAGGTGGTTCTTCACAAAGGTCCTAAATGTTTGCCTGGAAATTTTTAAATGCAGCAGTTTCTGAGAGAGGGTTATTTCCACCCTCTGTTTCGATTGATGCTATGTGAACAAAACTTACTCCGTCTTTTAGTTTAAAAGATGCATATCTTAATCCTTCAGGACTATTTTACTTGGGTTCAGTAAAGACATTTTGTATAAACTTTGTGTTCTCCTCAGCACGGTCTGACTTTATTGTATATTTCACCAATACTCCTTTCATCTTATACTCCTTTTAATTGTTAGTAATTTTGATAAAAGTAATCAACAGTAAATAAAACATCAATAATGATATTCAATCAGATGTTTTTAGCATTTTTAAATCTCTCAAAACTATTATTTATTTTAAATTTAACGTAATAATATTGACGGGATTCTTTAATTATTTGAACGGATCGGTAAGAATCTTAAGAATATAATTTTGTATTTTATAATACATATTTGTAATTGATTAAAGTGGTTACTTAGTGAGCTATCAAATAAACTATCCTACAATAAGTGAAACCGAAATCATTCGCCCAACTCGAGTTGAAGTTGATTTAAAAACATTAGGGGATAATTTTAGAAAAATAAAAGAACAAGTGTCACCCGTCAAAGTTATGCCAATTCTTAAAGCAAATGCGTATGGACATGGTCTCGTACGTATCGCACAATTCTACCAGGATTTAAAGGCTGATTACCTCGGTGTGGCTGTTGTTGAGGAAGGAATTTTATTAAGGGAATCAGGAGTAAATATTCCAATCCTTGTCCTTGGAGGAATTTGGGGGAATCAAGTCCCACTTTTTTTGCAGAATGATTTAACTATTACGGCATCATCAATTGATAAGCTAAATCAGATTGAGGACATTGCAGAACAAATGGGAGTAACTGCGAAAGTGCATTTGAAGATTGATACCGGAATGGAACGGATAGGGGTGCATTATTATAATGCAGAAAGGTTTATTGAAGTTGCTTATAAATGTAAAAATATAGAAGTAATTGGTATTTATTCTCATTTCTCAAATGCAGAATCAAATGATCTATCATATGCCAAACTTCAGCTTGAACGCTTTCTGGAAGTATTAAACTATTTTAATAAACATTCTATAAAGCCACCTCTGAGACACATTTCAAATTCGGGTGGAATTCTGCAACTTCCGGAAGCGAATCTTGATATGGTAAGACCGGGAATAATGTTATTTGGAGTATACCCCAGTAAAGAAATACAAAAAACAATTGAAGTTAAACCAACTTTAACCTGGAAATCTCTGGTTGTATATTTTAAAGTGATAAAACCTGATCACCCTGTTGGTTATGGATTAAGCTGGCAGACTTTTCATAATATTAGGGCCGTTACTGTACCGGTTGGGTATGGTGATGGTTATTTTAGAAGCATGTTTCAGAAAGCGGAAGTAATAATTAATGGCAAAAGGTATCCTGTTGTTGGCTCGATATCTATGGATCAAATTGTTGTAAACATTGAACAAGACAGTGCTTATAATGGAGACGAAGTAATACTCATCGGGAGTGATGGAAAAAATTCAATCACCTTCGACGAGATGGCCGATTGGGCAGGAACCATTCCTTATGAAATTCTTACAAATATTAATACGCGGGTGCCAAGAATATATAAAGATTAATTTTCATACTTCTTTTCCATCAAAATCCAGTACAAAGCAAATGCAACTGCAAAACCAACAAACCATGCATAATCATATAAAAAACTTATTTGTGGAATAACTAAACCTATTAATGCAACTAACACACCACCGATTAGTGCGTATACGGCTTTTAAGTTAAATCCTTTCCTATAATCGTATTCACCATCCGGATCATAAAGATCTTTTGCATTAAGTATTCTTTTTCTTATGAAAAAGTAATCACATATTAGCACTCCCGCGATTGGTCCAAGCCATCCAAAGATGTATGCGTTATAATCGGAAAGGAGTTTCCAGGGCATCATAACAATCCCCATAACTGCGGTTATCAATCCACCTTTAACAAAGTTGATATGCTTTGGAGATAAATTTGCGAAATCATTTGCAGGAGATACAACATTAGCTGCAATGTTGGTAGTTAAAGTAGCTATCATAAGAGATGTTAATGATATTATAACAACTACTGGATTTTTAAATTTTGATAGTAACGCAACAGGATCCCAAATTGCTTCCCCATAAATGATAACTGTTGCAGATGTGACTGCAATCCCAATGAACGAAAACATTATCATTGAAGGTGGCAATCCAAATGCCTGACCAAGTATTTGAGCCTTTTGACTTTTTGCGTACCGTGTAAAATCAGGTATATTTAATGATAATGTTGCCCAAAATCCGACCATACCTGTTAATGATGGTATAAAAAATTTCCAGAATTCTCCCGCAGTTGTAAATTTACTTGGCTGGCTGAGTATGGGACCAAAACCATTTGCATTAATAAACGCCCAGATAAGCAAACCAATTCCAACTAAAAGTAAAAATGGAGCTCCAAATGATTCTAGCCATTTGATTGAATCGATTCCCTTTATAATAAAGTAAACATTCATTCCCCAGAATAGTAAAAATCCAATAGCAGGTCCCCAGGAAAAAATTGCCCAGTCTGGAAGTATAATAATTATCAGAGAATTGAAAGCCTGACCGCCAATCCAGGTCTGAATTCCAAACCATCCGCAAGCAACTATAGCTCGAAGTAGTGCCGGAACGTTTGAACCTGTTGTACCAAAAGAAGCTCTTGCCAGAACAGGGAAGGGGATCCCGTATTTAGTTCCTGCATGAGCATTCAGTACCATTGGAATAAGTACAATTAAGTTTCCCAAACCAATTGTAAATAATGCTTGCAACCAGTTCATTCCACCAGCGATCAATCCGCTGGCAACCATATAAGTGGGAATACAAACACTCATGCCTATCCAAAGCGCGGCAACATTATAAGTACCCCAGGAACGTTGAGAAATTGTTGTAGGTGATAGATCTTTGTTAATAAGTTTTTGGTTTGATATAGAAGAGAGGTCGGTTTCTACAAGTTCAGTATCGAATATATTTTTCATAGAACTCCTTTTATGTGGCTTGATTTCTCTGTTATTGTCATTCAGTCAGTCTTGTTTAATCACAAATGTAATTTTTCCAGGTTTAGTTAGTAGGATTCCTTCTGAATGATAATTTAAGCTGAGTTTTAAACTATTGGTATTGAATTAATCCAATATATAAATCAACCCCAGGCACCTGCGTAGGTATCCCTCTTGATATAATTGCCACTTCCGGGTGAACCCAAAAATTTGTTTTTCCGGACTACAATTTCTCCCCGGGATAAAACGCTCATACTCTGGATCCCAAATAACAATATCTGCATCGGAACCAACTGCAATAGTTCCTTTCCGAGGATACAACCCAAACATTTTTGCCGGTGCTGTTGATGTTAATTCTACCCACCTGTTAACTGAAATTCTTCTTTCATTTACACCACCCTGATACAGTAGCTGTAAACGATGCTCTATACCCGGCCCTCCATTTGGAATTTTAGTAAAATCATCAATACCGAGTTCTTTCTGTTCTTTAAAACAAAACGGGCAATGATCTGTGGAAACAACCTGCAACGTGTTTTTCTGTAACCCTGCCCACAATTTATCCTGATGCCATTTCTCTCTAAGTGGTGGCGTGAATACAAGTTTTGCATCTTCAAATCCCGGTTTGTTCATATCATCTAAAGAAAGAAATAGATACTGCGGGCAAGTTTCGGCATAAACCGGTAAGCCTCTGTCCCGTGCTTCAGCCACTTTTTCAAGTGCATCATTTGATGAAAGATGTACAATATAAACCGGGGCACCAGCCATCTCTGCTAGAGCAATAGCTCTGTTTACTGCTTCCCCTTCTGCGGTAGTAGGTCGGGTGAGAGCATGATAGATCGGTGCTTTCTTACCATCAGCAAGTGCCTGTTTCACTATTAAATCAATTACGTTACCGTTCTCAGCATGCATACATACTAAAGCGCCTGTTTTTGATGTATGTTTCATTGCTGTAAATATTGTTGCATCATCAACCATTAAAACATCCGGATATGCCATAAATAATTTAAAACTTGATACACCTTCCTTTACCATATCACTCATATCTTCCAAATGTGCTTCAGGTAAATCGGTAACTATCATATGAAGACCAAAATCGATTGTTGCTTTTCCTTCAGCCTTTTTCCACCAGGTATCTAAAGCATCACGCATTCTTTCCCCTTTTGGTTGAATTGCAAAATCTATAAGACATGTTGTTCCTCCAAATGCAGCTGCTCTTGTACCTGACTCAAAATCATCACTCGAAGTTGTTCCTCCGAAAGGCATATCGAGATGAGTATGAACATCAACTCCTCCGGGGATAACAAATTTGTCTTTGGCATCTATTTTTTTATCAGCATCAATATTCAGTTCGAAGCCGATCGTGGTCACTTTATCTTTTTCGATATAAATATCGGCCAAATAATTTTGTTCTGCGGTTATGATGCGACCGTTTTTTATTAATGTTGACATTGTTTCACCCTTTTATTGTTTTTATAAGTTTACAAATCTGTATGCTAAACTTGTATCTTTGAACGAGTCCATTGGACAGCATCTGCTTAATTATTTCGGTTTATTAAAAAGATTCCGAAACGAGTTCGGAATGTCAATTAATGAATTACAATTCCATGTTTTTTCTTAAATTCTTCAAGATTTTTCCAGCTGAGTTCCTTGCCTTCTTTTTTAAAATCTTTCATAAGTTCATTCCAGGTTTTTGATTCCGATTCATCATCAACCCTAACCATGGATATACAACCTTCAACCGGACAAACTAATGAACATAAACAACAACCAACACAATCATTTTCTCTAACAACAGTTTTGTTACTACCATTATCAGGTATTAGATCAATACATTGGTGAGCACCATCTTCGCAGGCAATATAACACAGGTTACAATGGATACATTTTAATTGATCAATACGTGCAACTGTTTTGTGGAGCAAGTTGAAATTACCAAAATCATCGATTTGATCAATTGCTTTTCCCTTTATTTCATTAATGGTTGAATATCCTTTAGATTCCATCCAATTTGATAAGCCCTCAGTTAAGTCATCAATAATCCTAAAACCATAGTGCATAACTGCGGTGCATAATTGAACACTTGTCGCTCCAAGCAAAATAAATTCAAGAGCATCTCTCCAGTTGCTAATCCCTCCGATTCCGGAAATAGGGAGGTTTGATTCTCGATCGCTTGCTACTTGCGATAAAAGATGCAACGCGATTGGTTTAACTGCGGGTCCCGCAAATCCCCCATGACTGCTTTTTCCGGCAATGCTCGGCTGAATTTTTAAAGTATCCAGATCAACTCCTATAATACTGTTGATGGTATTAATCAGCGACAGACCATCAGCATTAGCTTGCTTTGCAGCACGAGCAGGATACCTTATGTCTGTTACGTTTGGTGTCAGTTTAACAAGCACCGGGATAGTAGAAACTTCGGTTACCCACTCAGTTATCATTTTACAATACTCTGGAACCTGACCAACAGCTGCCCCCATTCCTCTTTCACTCATACCATGCGGACAACCATAGTTTAATTCAATGCCGTCTGCTCCTGTTTCGATAGTTCGCTTAACAATTTCCTGCCAGACTTCTTTTTTAGATTCAACCATTAAAGAAACAATTACAGCACGATCTGGCCAAAGTTTTTTGGTTTCCGTTATTTCTTTTAAATTTGTTTCAATTGGTCTATCGCTAATTAGCTCCACGTTATTTAATCCAACAAGCTTTTCACCTGTTAAATCCAGGCCACCATAGCGATTACAAACATTCATCACAGGATCCCCGATTGTTTTCCATACCGTACCGCCCCATCCCTGTTCAAATGCTTTGCAGTTTTGATATGCAGAGTTAGATGGTGGTGCCGATGCCAGCCAAAATGGGTTTGGTGATTTTATTCCTCCGCAATCAATAGATAAGTCAACCATTAACTCCTCACTAAAGTTTTATTAACAATACAAAATCAAACAACTATTTTTCAATCTGATAATAGGACTCTTGCTGAATGACAATCATATATTATCGTTTAAATAATTATCAATACCCAATGCAGCGCGTTTACCATCGTACGCAGCGTTTACAGTTTCCATTCCACCGTTAATACAATCGCCTCCAGCAAAAACTTTCGGATTACTTGTTTGGTAAGTTTCTTCATCAACCTGCACTCGTCCATTCTTGAAATTAAGATCAGGGACTGATTGTAAAAATGATGTTTTAGCTTCCTGGCCTAGTGCATATATCACCATATCAACTGGAATTATAAATTCAGAATTCTTTATTGGTATCGGTTTCCTTCTTCCGCTGTTATCCTCTTGACCTAATTTCATTTTTGTGCATTTAATCCTCTCAACCTTGCCATTACCAATAATTTCAACAGGAGAAGTTAAAAAGTTGAATATTATTCCATCGTTTTTTGCTAATTCATATTCAAAATTATTCGCTGGCATTTCAATTTGAGATCTTCTATAGATAATCCTTACTTCTTCTGCTCCAAGCCGTATTGCTTCTGTAGCAGCATCAATTGATGTGTTGCCGGCACCAATTACAGCAACTCGTTTACCGACATTAACTGTACTCCAGTTTTCTTTTTTCACTTCTTCAATAAATTCCAGTGCACCTGTAACTCCATCCAGATCTTCACCGGGAATGTTTAGCATACCGCTTTCTCCTAATCCTACTCCAATGAATAGTGCATCATGTTTTTTTAACAGTTCTTCAATAGTAATAGATTCCCCAACCTTAGTGTTAGTTTTTATCTTCACACCAAGTTTTTGGATATATTCAACTTCCTTTAAACTATCCTTCTGCCTGATTTTATAAGGAGCAATTCCCCAGGTGTTTAATCCACCGGGAATTTTATTTGATTCGTAAACCTGCACATCATAACCTAACAGCGACAACTCGGCACCACAAGCAAGACCAGCGGGACCTGAACCAATTATTCCAACAGATTTATTATTCTTTGCTTTCCTCATAAATAATTCTGGCATTCCAGACTCAAAGAAATTTTCTACAGCATATCTTTGCAGCCTTCCAATCTCGATTGGTTTCTCTCCTCTCTCCACATAAACGCAAGCACCTTCACATAATTCTTCCACAGGACATGCTTTTGCACATGTTAGCGCAATCCAATTTGATTTAAATATAGTTTTAGCAGAACCTATCACATTATCAGTAGCTCAAAACAAAACAAACAGCGATTGGCTTCGGAAACAGCAGAGTTATTTGTGAACGCGGAAGTTAATTCCTTAAAATTATTCTCATACTCTTCATTTGAAAGTTTAGGTGCTTTGTTCATATTTAAAGCTCGTTTGAAAAAGGAATTTGATATGATTCAGAAAAAATTAGATTAATTTTCAATTAACATTTTTCCAATGAACTATCCATTGCTCGAATAAAATCATCAACTTCACTTTTTGTAACATTTAGTGATGGTGATATTCTAACAACATTACCATACAGTCCGCCCTTACCAATAAGTACGCCTAATTTTTTCATCTCTTCAAATAATTTTCCAACTAAAACCCCATCAGGTTGTTTTCCTTCTTTAACGAACTCACATGCCTGCATCAATCCCAATCCCCTTACATCACCAATTGAAGGATATTTTTTCTGAAGATCTTCTAATCCTTCTCTAAGATGCAGACCAACTTCGTACGAATTTTCAGCAAGATTTTCTTCCTCAATAACTTCGATAGTAGCTAGAGCAGCTGCCATTGAAACAGGGTTTCCTCCAAATGTAGAAATTGTTAATCCTGTAAAACTATCCGCTATTTCAGTTAATGCAACTGTAGCACCCAATGGAGTTCCATTTGCGATTCCCTTTGCAGCTGTAAGAATATCTGGTTCAACTTCCCAATGCTCAATACCAAACATCCGTTTTCCGGTTCTTCCAAAACCTGTTTGTACTTCATCGCAAATGAATACGCCACCGAATTTTTTAATGATTGGTACAGCAATCTGGAAATATTCTTTAGGTGGTGTTATAAATCCCCCCACACCCTGAATTGGTTCAGCGATAAAACCTGCAATCTCACCACTAGTAGTTGTCATTATTAACTCTTCAATATCCTGAGCACATTTAATCTCGCAACTGGGATATTCCAGACCAAGGGGACATCTGTAACAGTAAGGACTAACAGCGTGTTTAATACCCGGTAAATGTGTACCACCATGACGCCAGTTTGAATGACCCGTAAGACTCATCGCAAGCAGTGATCTTCCGCTGTAACTATGGCGTAGAGCTATGATTTCCTGATTACCGGTATAATGTTTTGCAAGAAATATAGCTGTTTCATCAGCTTCGGTACCGCTATTTGTAAAATATGTTTTCTTCAATTTACCTGGAGTAATCTCGGCAAGTTTTTCGGCTAATTTTACTATGTTTTCGTTGGGATAAAGAGTTGATGTATGTTGAAGTTTGTTAACTTGTTCGGCAATCTTTGTTGTTACCTTAGGATTACAGTGGCCAACACTAACAGTTAAGATGCCTCCGAAGAAATCTAAATATTTATTTCCTTCCGGATCATATACATACATCCCTTCCCCTCTATCAATTGCAAGAGATTCTTTATAGTAGTTTGCTACACTAGGGAACAAAAATTCCTTATGCTTTGATCTTATCTGCTCGCTACTAAGACTTACGGCTTCATTAACATTTGTATTTGTATTACTCATTATTATAACCTAAATTATTTAAATTTTTACTAATTCTTCATAAGATTCCGGACGACGGTCTCTATAAAATTGCCAAATATTTCTAACTTCTTTTATCTCGTCTAGATCAAGATCAGCAACAACCAATTCATCTTTATCTCGGGATGCTTGTGCAATTATTTTTCCCCGCGGTGAACAGAAATAACTGCTGCCATAAAACTCGCCAATATTCCATGGTCCTTCTTTACCAACTCTATTAATTGCTCCAACAAAATAACCATTAGCAACAGCATGTGCAGGTTGCTCCAGTTCCCACAAGTATTCAGAAAGACCTGCTACCGTTGCAGAAGGATTAAAAATAATTTCTGCACCATTTAATCCCAGTGCGCGGGCACCTTCAGGAAAATGTCTATCATAACAAATATAAACACCTATATCAGCATAAGCTGTATTGAATACCGGATAGCCAAGGTTGCCAGGTCTGAAATAAAATTTCTCCCAAAATCCGGGTTCACAATGAGGGATGTGATGTTTCCTGTATTTACCTAAGTATCTTCCATCAGCCTCAATTACTGCAGCAGTATTATAAAATACTCCTGTCATCTCTTCTTCGTAGACCGGAAGAATGATAACCATGTTATGCTTTTTAGCTACTTCCTGAAACAATTTCGTGGTTGGTCCATCGGGAACTTTTTCCACCATTTCATACCATTTTGTTTTTTGTTCAGCACAGAAATAGGGACCGTAAAAAAGTTCCTGAAGACAGAGAATTTGAACATTTTGCTTGGCTGCATCTTCAATCATTTTAAGATGCTTATCAATCATAGCTTCTTTTATCTTTACGATAGGTTCCTCACTATTACCTGCAAGGGTTGCCTGAATTAAACCTCCACGTACTATTTTACTCATATTGTTACCTTTTAAAAAAATTATCTATGTTTCAGCAATATCATTATGAATCCATATTACTGGACGGAAAACTTGACGAACAATTGAAAAAGATTCTTCTCCAGATAAATCGGGATCGGAATTACATTTGAGACTAAATGATTTAACTCAACTCATCCAGTTAGTTTTTGATTGAGGATTCCATTTAGTAGTAACTTTTTTTAGTTGAGTCCAGAACCCTATTGAACTTTTACCTGTTATATCGCCGACACCGAAACGAGATTCATTCCAGCCACCAAATGAGAATGGCTCCCTGGGGACAGGCACACCAATATTTACACCTATCATACCTGCGCTAGCTCTCTCCGCAATATATCTTGCAAATCCCCCACTCTGTGTGAATACAGAAGCGGCATTGCCATAATTTGAACTATTTTCAATATTTATTGCTTCATCAATTGTGTCTGATCGCATAATTGAAAGTACAGGACCAAAAACTTCTTCTTTTGCAATTTTCATTTCAGGACGGACAAAATCAATTACAGTTGGACCAACATAAAAACCATTTTCATTACCTTCTACAACGCAGTTCCTGCCATCAACTAAAATCTTAGCACCTTCATTTTCTGCCTCTGTAATATAACCTTCAATTCTTTCTTTTGCTTGCTTAGATATAACCGCACCTAAATTTTTACCCGGAATAATTTTACGAGCTGCTTCGCAGAGAGCTTCTATAATATGATCAACAGCTCCCACGCCAACCATTGCCGAGGCTGCCATGCATCTTTGTCCGGCACATCCCGTCATCGAAGCTGCTACATCTGAAGCTGTCATTTCAACATTTGCATCAGGTAAGACTATCAAATGGTTTTTTGCACCGCCAAGTGCCAGAACTCTTTTAAGATTTGATGAAGCTCTTTTATAAACAATTTTTGCTACTTTTGTTGAACCAACAAAGGAAACTGCAGCTATACCAGGATGATCGCAGATTGCTTCCACTGCTTCCTGTGCACCATGAACAACATTAAAAACTCCTTTTGGCAAGCCAGCTTCCTTCAATAATTCAGCAATCCTGTTTGCACTAATTGGTACAAGCTGGGATGGTTTAAGTATCATTGTATTGCCAAGAACAATTGCATTTGGTATTGTCCAGTTTGGAACCATGTTTGGAAAGTTAAAAGGTGTAATAGATGCAACCACCCCAACCGGAAAATGTTCAACCCTGCATTCAACACCTTTACTTACTTCCAGTATCTCACCTGGTATTAGCTGAGGCATGGAGCATGCAAATTCTGTTAATTCGGCACTTTTGGCAACTTCTGCTTTGGCTTCACCAAGAGTTTTCCCATTCTCTTCGTGGACTAAATTAGTAAGCTCATCCATATTTTCTTCAAGTAAACGCTTGTACCTGAAAAATACTTGTACTCTTTCTTTTATTGGTGTACTTGACCATGAAGGAAAGGCTGCTTTTGCTACTTGTACTGCTCTATCAAGCGCATCTGTACTTGAAAGTGAAACCTTTGAAAGTATCGATCCGTCGATCGGTGAGAGAACGTCTAATTCATTGCCACTGCCATTTGATAACTCTTCACCGATTACGTTTGTAATTGGTTTGTATTTCATATCGATTCCTCGATAATTAATAATCGCTAATTCTGTGAATAGATTAGCTAAATGTAAATAGGTGTTATAATTTAGTTAAAAATTAGAAATTTTGGTAAAACATTCAAAAGAAAAATTGAGACTAATTTGAACAATGAGTTAAATTTAAAATGACAGAAGAAATTTTCAGTTTAATTTTTTAAAGTTATTTAGCTTGAAATTAATCTTAATAGTTTCTGTAATAAAACAAATAACTCTATCCACAGGTATCAATTGGTAGGATATTACAATAGAACAAGACAGGTAAAATCAGACATAGGAGAAGGGTTCATGAATTGTTAAAATAAATTAGAAGTAAAAAGTTCTCTTTAAGTTAGTGCTTATTATCAATCTTTCTTCCAATTTTTTTAATAGTACCTTTCAACCCAAGTAAATCATTTTCATAGATGATCTCTTTTTTAATCCTATATTCATTATAACTTTTCTCTTCGAATATCTTGTACGCATAAGCCCATCCGTTTTTAGTTTCAAATCGTCCATAAGCTGGATGAGGTTTCACCAGGAGCTCATATACTTTTCGAACCTGGTGAGTTCTTTTTTCATCCAAAGGCATTTTTTTAACTCTCTCACTATTTTTTAATTCTTTACTTCTTTCATACGACCAATCTAAATCATTAAAAATAATTACTCCATTTAGCTTTAATAATCTGTCAACAAGGTAAAATGCAAAACCGTCGGTAAACCAATCGTGTGCTCCATCGATAAAGCACAGATCAAATCTAGGTGTGGGATCTTCGTCAATCATTTTCATAAGTCGCCAAATATAAGAGGTCTGCTCGTAAAGGATATTTACGATTTTATCTAACCCAAGATCCTTAAGTAATACTTCTATATTCGGTTCAAAGTTTTTTGTTTTTACTAAATCAATTGAAGTGATAAAACCCCGCCCCAATTCATCAAGCGCACCAGCCATATAACAAGTTGATACACCTTGTCTAAATCCTAGTTGGAGTATGTGCTGGACATTGTTTTTAATTATAACATCTGTTATTTCCTGGGCTAGGGAAAAATTCATTTGGCCCTTACCCTTTACTTTTTTTCTGATTTTTTCTATTTGCATTTGCCCTCCTAAAACGGAAATGTATTTCTTTTGTAGTCCGGTTAGACGATTAGATTTTACTTTAAACTATTTAAATTCA
>JARRKK010000191.1:0-5203 GCA_037388105.1 Ignavibacteriaceae bacterium
TTTACTGATTTTATTTTAACAGTATCATCTTCTTTGCAGCTGTAAATGTCCCGGCCTGAAGTGTAAAATAGTAAATCCCACTTGAAAGATTACTCCCATCGAATTCGATGTTATATGTTCCTTTAGGCTTCACTTCATTTAAAAGTGTGGCAATCTTTTTTCCAATACTATTAAAAACAGTTAATGTAACATTGCTTTGCTCTGCTGTTTGATATCTAATGATGGTGTTTGGATTAAATGGGTTGGGATAATTTTGTTCAAGATTAAATCTATTTACAACAATATTCTGATCGAAAACACTAACTGGATTTAGAACAGTAACTACTCCAGACATACCTGATCCACCCGGACCACCGTGCAATACACAATAATATGGATTATTTCCCTCAGCAGTAAAAACGTGATCATAAACCCAATTATCGGTCGAAGGTAAACCACTAGTAAAACTATTATCATCTGCTACAACATTATGATCCCCGTTAATATTTATCCAGTGGACAGTATCACCAACAGTTATGGTTAAGTTCTTAGGAGTAAATACAAAGTTTGAAACTTCCACTGTGTGGAGTGTTTGAGAGTGAATGATACCTGTATAAACAACAAGCATAAAAATCAATAAAGAGAAAAATATTGAATTTTTCATTTTGTAACCTTTTTTCATTTAGTTTATTAAAAAATTATTAAAACTATAATCCAACCCGTATATGGTTGGAAAAAATCCAGGCTTTATTATGAATATATACTTCTACTCTGTATGCACCTTTATTATTTACTGCGAACTCAGCTGATTTATCAGTTGATTCACCAATTTGTTCACTATTCCTGATCAATCTAATCTCACCTTCTTGAACGGGGAGTAATACTTTCAGTACAATATTGTTTGAAATGCTATCTATATAATCGCCCATCTGAAAAATTTTACCATCAGTTTCTGCATAAAATCGGAAGCCTTTCGAATCAGCATGATAATCATTAGCGAAGAAACATTTTCCACCAGCTAACGCAGCATATATAAATTTTTTAGAATCCCTAATTGATTCTTCACCGTTAACTCTTTCCAGTTCCTTATCCAATAGTATATGGGTCCTAATAGATTTAAATAATACTTTATACGGAAATATTTCAACTTCTAAAAAACCAAGCAGATTATACTTATGAGCATGCGCATCAACTCCCCCAATACCCACAACTTTTCTTTTCAGATTTAGTTCATCCCAAATTCTCAGTGTTTCTTTCTGTGGTGCCTGTATTGTTCTCAAGGGATGAAGGAATGCCTGGTATTTATTATCCTCCGTAAGATTTTCCATCCACTCCGACATGTGATTCCATATTTCTAAACCATTAAAATCTTCAGTATCCCATTCCGTCCACGGATAAGGAGGATGTTCTTTCATATGCTCTCTTTTCTCGTGCGGGTGTGCAAGGAAACCAATTCCTCCATCTTCCTTAACTTTTTTTACATATTCTTTAGCCGATATTCTTGTTGAATATGTTTTATCGATCCCAAAAGCAAGGTAATGATTTTTATTTTCTTTATCGTTTAATTCACATCCTACGAGACACAGAGTATTCCCGTACCACTTTTCGTAACCTTCATCAAGTGCACGAATTGTGTTGTGGTCTGTAAGAATGATATAATCCAATCCGACTTCATCGGCAAATTTGGCAATTTGCGATACCTCACCCGAGCCATCGGAATATACCGAATGCATATGAATTGCACCTACATATTCAATCATAGTTCTGAATAATAATGGAAGTGAAAAATAGAAATAATATTATTCTGTGGAAAGGTTAAAAAGACTTATCTCAATAATAATAAATTCAAAAATTTCTTATCCCAATTGGACATCATTGGCAGTTAATTGAAAGTAGCAGGATTAAGTCACTTTTAAAATCGGTAAGATAAATCAATTAATATCCTGCCTGAGGATTTTGCATTTTGAAACACACCCTCATACGTTAAATTAATATAAACCGGATTAAGCAGTATTGTATTAATGCTAAAAGAAACTGATTCTTGAGTAACATCATCAATGCTTTGAGAAAATTGATATTTTGTATTTCTGTATCCTAATGAAAGACCCAATCCCCAGCTAATATCCTTATATAGCCTCAACCCCCAAATCTTTCCACCAACATAACTGCTATTTAGTTGAGACAACGTAAGAGTTAATCCGGTCTCAATAAAAGGGATCATTGAATAAGTAATATAACCGCCATAATTATCTGATGCCTTTAAATCACCCTTACGAAATCGGTAACCATAATTCGCACCAATAAATAAATTTCTTACTGGTTTTAATGTAATGCGTGTACGGAAACCCTGTCTGGTTTCATTCTCAAAAACACTATCTATAAAGTTTTTAAAAGTTTCATAGTACATAACATTCTTCCTTGCATCATATGACAAATAAAACGTAAAGGCTTTGCTTGGTCGGATATTAGCTGAAACAAACAAACTTGTAAGGGATAATTCATTCTCACTCTGACCATTAATTTGCTTAAATAAGTCAATTTCTGTTGAGAGAAATATTCTTACGTTTTTGATGGCAGAGCTGCTGTGCTGGAAATAAAGGAACCGCCGGTCGGTTTTGAAATCGTTTGTTTGTTCAAAATAACCCAAAGTATTATCCATCCCTCCCCGGCCAAAATCATCAGACCTGCTTAAGTAAATACCATACTCAAATAATTTTGAATTATATCCCATATCGCTCAGGTTTGGTCTTGAACCTATAAATATACCAACTGAAAATTTTGAAAATCCCGTTTCAAATTGTAAACCGTCAACCGGCCCTAAATTGGATACTTTTTTGCTAATATGTCTGCCCACTATTAATGATGTAGGAGCTGAGAAATCGTATTTTAATGCTAAATTATATACTCTGACTGCCTGACCAAGATTTGAAGTAATATCTCCCCATTCACTTGTTTTATATGCAAAGTTGATATATTGAAAGTAAGATAATTGAGTACCCCCTATATTTTTAGCATCCAATTTAAAAGCGTATCTCCATCGCTGGTATTCATATATTCTTCCCTGGTTAGTGAAATTGCTGTAGGATTGCAAAGTTATCCTTCCGTTTAATTCTGGTACCACAATTTTCTTCACTTTATAATTATTTAATAACTCTTTAACTTCTTTATCAACATCAGCCGTTAATACAACATTTGTTTCAACAGAACCATTTAACTTATCATTTGAAACAGTAACCAGTGCATAAACTTCATCACCGGAAATAACATTATTTCCATTCAACGCGATAGCTGATAGTGATTTAGAAGAAACGAATTTAACTTTTAACACAGGTATCAACTTATGATTTTCTAAGAGGTATAAGGTATCCCCCTTTTCTATACCGGTAGTACTTTCAAATTTAACAAAGATATTTTCTGCCGAATGATAACTGATTTTCCCTGTTAATACAGTATCTCTTATTGACTGAGAATAGTTGACTGCAGATACCAGTATAAACAATATGTATACTAGGATTGTTTTTACTGTCAATATATCCTCTTTAACTTAAATGGACCATTACCAGCATTCCAATTAGATGTTGTGTGGCAGTTCCAGCAGTCTGTTGGACCCCCGGTGCGATGTCCATCCTGAAATTTATTCTGATGGCAGTCTAAACATTGAGGTTGATAACCAGGTTCAGAGTGACACTCGTTACAATTTCTATTACGATGATTACCTGATAAAGGATAGAAATTATGATCGAAATTAGCTGGTAACCAACTACTCTGATTATGACATTCTAAACAATCCATTGAAAAATTTAATGTTTGATGTGGTGGATCACTTGTTCCATTGTAATCATTAGCGTGACAACCAAAACATGTATTCGGTGTATTATTATAATCACCATTATGACAGGTAGCACAGTTATTACTAATATTAGTATGCGCACCAATAAGTTGATATATCTGGTCATGAATCGAAAAAGTTGCTGGCTGCCAATTTGGATTTGTTGTATGACAGGTTTCACAGTCCGTTGGTACAGCTATAGCAATATGATCTGGATTTGTAGTTTGTTGATAAACAGATTGATGACAATCAAAACAGACTGTTGAAGTACCTGTATATCCTGACTCATGACAGAAGGAACAATCCACAGATTGATGTGCACCTGTTAAAGGAAAATTCGTATTCGCGTGATCAAAAGATGTTTCCGTCCATACGTTAAAGTTATGGCACATTTCACAGTTTGTTGGAAAGCTTTGAACAACATGGTTGGGTGCACTGTTATATTCACTCTGATGACAAGATAAACATTGAGCAGAAGTATTATTATAATCACCATTATGGCAAGTGTTGCAGTCATTTGCTATCTGCTGATGACTGCCTTCAAGAAGATAGAACTGATCATGAATAGTGAATGTTGCTGGCTGCCAATTAGGATGCGTAGTATGACAAGAATTACATTCTGTTAAAAGCACTAATGCTTGATGGTTTGGATTCGTTGATTGATTATAGTCTTGTTGATGACAAGCAACGCAATCAATTGGTGTGTTACTGTAACCGTTTTCGTGACATCCTATACAAGCAACTGTCGTATGTGAACCGGTCAGTGGGAAATTTGATAAAGCATGGTTAAACGATCCTGCCTTCTCTCCGGTAGGGTGACAAGAAAAACAAGCATTACTTTCATAAGAGTAGCCATCAATTGTAGAATGTTTATCATCCATATCGATTTGGTTATGTTCATGACAAGTAATACAGGAAAAAACTGAATAATCGCCCGGTACATTATGACAGTCAACACACAAATTCCATTTACCGGAATGTTTCCCGGTATAGATTGGAAAGTATTGTCCATCGTGATCAAAATTTGCTGGTACCCAGGCTGAAGTAGAATGACAGTCCTCACACGAAATCGGGAAACCCGCGGCCTGATGATTTGGATTAACAGTGTTATTATAATCATCGTTGTGGCAACCATTACATGTATTTGGTGTATTATTAAAATCTCCATTATGACAGGAATTACAATCATTTGCAATCTGCTGATGACTGCCTTCAAGAAGATAGAACTGATCATGAATAGTGAATGTTGCCGGCTGCCAATTAGGATTCGTAGTATGACAAGAATTACAATCTGTAGGAAGTACCAATACTTGATGGTTTGGATTCGTTGACTGATTATAATCTTGCTGATGACAAGCAACACAATCAATTGGTGTGTTACTGTAACCGTTTTCG
>JARRKK010000192.1:0-5183 GCA_037388105.1 Ignavibacteriaceae bacterium
TAAATCATCTAAATTGGCATTTTGCGTTGGACCGCCTGCCAGAGCCAGGAGATCATTTACACCGCTTGTTGATGGTATAATATAATGTCCTGGAAAAGGAACATACCCCCACACCAAAACTTTAATATTTATAGCATCAGCATCCGAGTAATCATAAGCACCTCCCCTGTAACGATCATAAATTTCCAACCTTCTCCCGATTTGGATATCTTCCTGTGCAAATGAAATTATGGTAGATGAGAAAAGAAGGATAAAGAAAGTTATTGTTTTAAACATCATTTAATCCATAGCAACAATTACGAAAAAGTAAATGTTTTAGATGAACAGAAGGCTGCAAATATTATTTATATAATTATTTATAATCCAATATTCAAGTACATTCTCATTCCTTGCTAAGCACAGCTTCGCCAGGTTACACACAGGTAATTAAAAAAATGTAGCTATTTATCATTATTGGAAATTGCACTATCTATTATTTTCTACAGTAATGATTTTAACAATTTTCCAATCCCGCCTCTTACAGATCTAACTCTCAAAAGTGAACTAAAAGAGCAGCTACTGTCTTATTATTTAAAATGATTATATGTGTATTTATTATTTGCTGCGAAAGGGAATTCCGATTAAAGTAAAAAAGACGAGTAAGAAAATTGCCCAAATAGGATATTTATCGTCATTGTATGCCCTCACTCAACAATTGAAAATCAATATTAATAAATTCAAGTACCTTACAGAACCTCACATTGTAAATGCCTATGCATATTAGCGAAGTGCTGTATGTGCCGATTTGCTGGCTTTAAACTATACCTATCAACCTCCTAATTTATTTCATTCCTGAGTTTAATTTATTTCCGACAAAAAATCGATCCTCAATTCGAACCGCGATTTGAAGTTCAAATAGTGTTGGAATTTTATTGGGAATTAATTGAGATAATTGGCGAATATTATGAGCATTATTCACTGCAGAAACAGTGAGAAAATTTATGCAATCCCAAATTTTATTGAAGTTGGGGAGGTTATCAGAAATAGTTATCCCCATAATAAGTCACCAATATTTTAAATGAAAAAATTCACCAATAAATAATTTTGCTCTCTTGGTTCTTTTTTCATATGTGCCCTCCATTCTATCGCTTGTTGTAAGCTAAAATTG
This sequence comes from Ignavibacteriaceae bacterium, assembly GCA_037388105.1. Lineage (GTDB taxonomy): Bacteria > Bacteroidota > Ignavibacteria > Ignavibacteriales > Ignavibacteriaceae > BMS3ABIN03. The sequence continues at coordinate 1,148 of JARRKK010000192.1, forward strand.
AAATTCAAAAGCTGGCTTTTAATCTTCAATAACAACAAGTAAGATAGGTCTACAATATATTAAATTTAGTTAAATAAACAATATTAAATTGTTTTGTACTTTTCTCTGATGATTCAAATTGAGAATTTTAGTATAAAAATTGGTCATTTTAGACGATAAATTAAGAATGTGGCATAATATTTAACATAATTATCCATCAACTTAATTTTACTTACTTATAGTAATCATATTAATCAATTTATTAATAAAATGAATTTTAATACTTTAGCAATACTTTAATTTTTCCTAATGCTGAAATGCTTAACTTAGTCCCTAAATCAATGATTTTATGCTTCTTTTTTTAGCAAAAATAAAGTTTACTTAAGATACAATGAGATTCACATACAATATTGGTGTTATTATCATTTTTTGTAATTTTTTGATAATCTCCCAACCTTTCTATGGTACTGAAGTAAAAAGAACCTACTATCCCGATGGTACTATTAGAACAGAAGGCGAGTACCGCAATGATAAACTGAATGGTTTGTATCGCGAATATTACCCTAACGGTAAAATCTGGAAGGAGTGGAATTTTGAGAATGGCTTAGAGAATGGTCTCTCGACCTGGTATTTTGCAGATGGAATAGTGAGTATTGAATGGAATTATTATAAAGGAAAACGTGAAGGAATATCCAGATGGTATTATGAAACAGGCGAACTTTGGGCTGAGCAGAGTTATTACAATGACAAACTTGACGGAACAACTTATACATATTATAAAACCGGTGAACTTCAGGGAGAATGGAACTATGTAAATGGCAAACTGGAACATACTTCAAAGACTTTCTTTAAAACCGGTGAATTAGAAGTTGAAAGAGACTTTGTTAATGGTATTCAGGACGGAATGGTTAGAGTCTATCATGAAAATAAAGTGGTAGCTCTGGAGGCAAATTTTGTAAAGGGCAGGATAGAAGGGGAAGTATTACTTCATGATATGGCTGGAAACTTAAGGGTAAGAGACGAATATGTTAGTGACGAATTAATTAATCGGGTTCGTTACGATTATATGGGAAACCAGGAATCAGCGGAGAGGACGGATAACGAATATAATCCGCATGGATCATTAAAACAGCAAACATTTTTAAAGGACGGGGTGAAACAGGATGTTGAAAAAGTGTATTATGATTCAGGTTTTTTAAAAGAAGAAATTCCTTATAAAGATGGAATGATTGACGGAAAGTATCTCACCTTTTATGAAAACGGAATTGTCCAGACCTCAAAAGATTATGTGAATGGAATATTGCGTGGTCTTAAGAAAAGCTACTATGAAGATGGAACTCTTAAGTCAGAAGAAATTTTCAAAAGTAATATAAGGAACGGAATCGCCCTGTATTATTATAAAAAGGGATTGCTAAAATCTGAGGAATATTATACTAATGATGTCCTTGATGGTACAATAAAAACATTTTATCCTAATGGGTTAATTGAATCTGTTGCAATCTATGATAATGGAAAAATAACAGGAAAGAAAAATTATTATTACCCAAATGGTGCCTTTATGAAAGTAGAAAATTATTTTAACGGAAAGTTGGATGGATTTTCACGGGCTTATTACATGAACGGGAGAATTAATAAAGAAACATACTATAAGGAAGGAAAGTTACTTAGGGAAAAAATATACAGTGAGGATGGAAATTTATTACTTACTTTAGGTTACTGATAGTATTGCTTAATTCTCTTTTACTTAAACACCATATTCATTTTTCCAGATGTTTAATTGCAGTTAAACTATTTACGCAACATTGAATCTGTTTTGATTAAATCATACCTTTTTTACAAAGATGGATACGGATAAAATATTTAAAATCGGATTAATACAGATTTCAATCGATAAAAACACCGATATAAATCTGGAAAAGGCGATCATATTTATTGAGAAGGCTGCAGATGAAGGCGCACAGGTTATCTGTTTGCCTGAACTATTTAAAACACAATATTTCTGTCAATCTGAAGATGTAATAAATTTTGAGTTTGCAGAAAACATACCAGGAACAACAACTGATGCAATTGGCGCAGTTGCAAAAAGAAAAAAAGTCGTAGTTGTTGTTCCGTTATTTGAACGTAGGTCTTCCGGAATATATCACAATAGCCTCGTAGTTATTAATAGTGATGGGAAAATAGTTGGTACTTACAGGAAGATGCATATTCCCGACGATCCGAATTATTATGAAAAGTTTTATTTCACACCGGGTGATCTTGGCTATAGATCAGTTAAGACTAAATACGGAAATGTAGGAACATTGATTTGCTGGGATCAGTGGTATCCTGAAGCTGCACGATTAACTTCATTGCGAGGTGCAAGTGTTATCTTTTACCCGACTGCGATTGGTTGGCATCCACACGAAAAAGCAAAGTACGGTAAAAAACAACACGATTCCTGGATGACTGTGCAAAGAGGACATGCAATTGCCAACGGAATTTATGTTGCCGCAGTAAACAGGATTGGTTTGGAGAAACCAAATGAAGATTCTGCAGGTATAGAGTTTTGGGGACAGTCGTTTGTTGCGGATCCGCAAGGCGAGATTATTGTACAGGCTTCAGCAGATAAAGAAGAAATTATCATTGCAGAGGTCGATCCTGAGAAAATGGAAAATATTAGAAGACACTGGCCTTTTCTTAGAGACCGACGAATTGATTCTTACGCGGACATATCGAAAAGAGTTATTGATTAAAAAAACAAAATCCAAAAATAAAAATTCAAAAGGGAACAAAGTAAAAAGAATGTAGATGGAGGAAATCAAGAAAAGATGTTTTCACTTCTCTTTAAGAATTATTAAACTCATTGATAGTGTTGATATAAAAAGAATTTATTATAGTCTATATGATCAATTGCTAAGATCGTCAACTTCGATTGGTGCTAATGTATTAGATGCAAGAGGTTCTCATTCCAAGAAAGATTTTATTAAATTTTATGAAATCGCTTTAAAATCAGCAAACGAATGTAAATATTGGTTATGTATTATATGAGACGGTTTAAAAGTAGCTGTGGATACACTTAATCAATTAATTGATGAAGCAAATCAAATTTCTAAAATAATCGCTACTATAATTATTAAAACAAAAAAACAAAAATAGTTTTTTTGAATTTTACTTTTTGGTTTTTAATCCAAAATCTATTAATTCGCAACAATATAACATTACGAATAATATTAACCAATAATTACAAATATCGTTTACCAGCCGAATGGGAACCACACCAAGCAACCTGGATAGGTTGGCCTCATAATAAATCTGATTGGCCGGGAAAGTTTACTTCTATTCCTTTTGTGTATGCTGAGATTGTAAAATATCTCTCCAGATCGGAAAAAGTGCACATATTAATTCAATCAAAAGAACACAAATTAAGAGCAGAAAAAGTTTTAAATAGTTCGGATGTTAACCTCAAAAATGTAAAGTATTTCATTAAAAAGACTAACCGGGGATGGCTTCGGGATTCCGGTCCCTTCTTTGTTAAAGGAAATGATAAGGATTCCGTAATCGATTTTAAATTTAATGCCTGGGCAAAATATGATGATTACAAACTGGATGATAAAATTCCACAATTCATTTCTAATAGATTAAAACTTGAAAGATTTACTGCCGAATACAATGGCAAACAAGTTGTATTAGAGGGGGGTTCCATTGATGTTAATGGTAAAGGTATCCTGATAACAACTGAAGAATGTTTAGTCGATCAAGATATTCAGGTACGAAACCCGGAACTTACAAAACAGGATTACTTTCAAATATTCAAAAAGTATTTTGGTATTAACAAAGTAATTTGGCTGGGGAAAGGAATTGTCGGTGATGATACACACGGGCATGTGGATGATATTTGCAGGTTTGTAAATGATGACACGGTTGTAATTGCACAGGAGAAAAATTCTTCAGATGACAATTATAAAACACTTAATGAGAACAAAGAGCGTCTTCAAAATATTACAATTCAAGATGAAGCAAGGTTGAACATTGTTGATCTGCCAATGCCATCTAAAATTATTTATAAAGGAGAGAGGCT
>JARRKK010000193.1:0-7194 GCA_037388105.1 Ignavibacteriaceae bacterium
TAGTGATGGCGAATATACATGGAATATTCCCTCAGGTAGTACTCCTGGAAGCGATTACACAGTCAGAATATCCAGTACCTATGATGCTAATATTTTTGACGAATCTGATATAAATTTTTCGCTTTCACATTATATAAAAGTGTTGTTTCCCAATGGTGGTAATACTTTAGTAGCAGGACATTTAGAATATATATCTTGGGAAGATAATATACCCAGCGCAGATTTAATCAGGATTGAACTTCATAAAGGCGGGGTACTAAATACTGTATTATTTGATGCTGATGATGCAGATGGCCAAAAAAACTGTATCATTGATCCTGATACAGTGCCAGGTACAGACTATAGAATTAAAATCATAAGCGTAATTGACAACTCTGTATTTGACCTTTCGGATGCTGATTTTACAATTCGAAGAGGTAATATTACGATTACATCAACCAATGGCGGAGAAGTTTGGCAAGCAGGTACTGCACAATCCATTAATTGGGTAGACGATATCCCTGACAATGTTGTGATCGATTTATATAAAGCTGGAGTATTTCATTCTTCAATAGAATCCTCAACACCAAGTGATGGTACCAGGAATTGGGTTTTACCATTTACCCTCGAATCGGGTTCAGACTACACTGTTAAGGTTACAAAAGTTGGTGATCCTAATGTATTCGATTTTTCTGATAATAATTTTACTATTGTTGGAAACCAGGTAACAGTAACATCACCAAACGGTGGTGAAGTATGGCAAGTTGGTAGTTCACAAGAGATTACCTGGACCGACAATCTTATTGGTGATGTTGAAATACAGTTACTCAAAGGAGGATTATTTCATTCCGAAATTATAGCATCAACAATAAGTGATGGCTTTTTCATTTGGAATATACCCGATAGTATTACAGGTTCTTCAGATTATAGTGTAAAGATCTCCAGTGTTGATGACGGAAGTTTGTTTGATCTTTCAGATGCAAATTTTACACTTTCAAATGAATTAATAGTAACAGTTCCAAACGGCGGCGAAAGCTGGCAGGCTGGTAGTTCACAAATAATTAATTGGACTGATTATATTTCTGGAAATGTAAAAATTGAACTTTTCAAAGGTGGTTTATTAAATTCACTGATATCGGCATCAACACCAAGTGATGGTTCATTTACCTGGGATATTCCTGTCGGTACAGCAACCGGATTGGATTATACAGTAAAGATAACCAGCATAAATAACTCTGCTATATTTGACTTTTCGGATGCTAATTTTGAAATATATTCGGGAACTATAACTGTCGTTTCACCAAACGGTGGTGAGAACTGGCAGGCAGGAACCTCACAATCGATCAACTGGACAGATAACATAAGTGATAATATAACAATAGACCTATTTAAAGGAGGCTTATTCCATTCAATTATATCCACCCAAACTGCAAGCGATGGTACCAGAAGCTGGAATATACCTTTTGATCTTGAAGCAGGTACGGACTACACCGTTAAAGTATCAAAAGTCGGTGATCCTAATGTATTCGATTTTTCTGATAGTAATTTCACTATTGTTGGAAACCAGGTAACAGTAACATCACCAAACGGTGGTGAAAATTGGCAGGTAGGAAGTTCACAGAATATTACCTGGACGGATAATCTGATTGGTAATGTTGAAATACAATTACTCAAAGGAGGGTTATTTCATTCGGTAGTTGCAGCATCAACACCAAGTGACGGATCATATATATGGACTATACCCGGTAGTATTACAGGTGCTTCGGATTATAGTATAAAGATCTCCAGTGTTGATGATGGAAGTTTATTTGATCTTTCAGATGCAAATTTTACACTTTCAAACGAATTAATAGTAACAGTGCCAAACGGTGCTGAAAGCTGGCAGGCAGGAAGTTCACAATCAATAAATTGGACTGATAATATCTCGGAAAATGTAAAGATTGAACTTTTCAAAAGTGGTGTATTAAATTCAGTGATAATTGCTTCAACTGCGAGTACAGGTAGTTATTCCTGGGATATACCATTGGGAACAACATCCGGTTCAGACTATACAATTAAAATAACCAGTGTAAACAACCCTAGCACTTTTGACTTTTCAGATGCTAACTTTGAAATATTTACGGGGATTATAACTGTAGTATCACCAAATGGAGGTGAAAGCTGGCAGGCAGGAACTTCACAATCGATCAACTGGACAGATAACATAAGTGATAATATAACAATAGACCTATATAAAGGAGGCTTATTCCATTCAATTATATCCACCCAAACTGCAAGCGATGGTACCAGAAGCTGGAATATACCTTTTGATCTTGAAGCAGGTACGGACTATGCGGTAAAAATAACAAGTGTCGATATTCCAAGTCTTTCAGATTTTTCAAATGCAAATTTTACAATAATAGGAAATCAGATAACAGTAACATCACCAAATGGTGGTGAGAATTGGCAGGTAGGCAGTTCACAGATAATTAGCTGGACAGACAATTTTACAGGAAACGTTGAGATACAATTATTTAAGAGCGGTATATTTCATTCAACTATTACAGGTTCAACTCAAAGTGACGGTGCATATACCTGGAATATACCTACTAGTTTAATTCAGGCTGCTGACTATAGCATTAGAATTTCCAGCGTTGATGACGGTAATATATTTGATTTTTCAAATGCAGACTTCACACTGTCTAATGAGTTAATAGTAACAGTACCGAATGGGGGTGAAAGCTGGCAAACAGGGACTTCACATACTATTATCTGGTCAGATAATATCTCAGAAAATGTGAAGATAGAACTTTTCAAAGGTGGTGTACTTAATTCTGTGATAACCCCTTCGACTCCAAGTGATGGCTCATTCGCGTGGGTTATACCAGTTAGTACCGTAGCTGGATTGGATTACACAGTAAAAATAACCAGTATAGATAATTCATCTATTTTTGATTTTTCAAATAACAACTTCGAAGTTTATGAGGGCAATATAATAGTAACATCGCCAGACGGAGGAGAAAGTTGGGCGGCCGGAACAACACATAGCGTAACCTGGACAGACAATATAGATGCGAATGTTGCAATCGATCTTTACAAGGGTGGTTCATTTCATTCTGTAATATCTTCTTCCACAGGGTCCGATGGTTCCAGAAACTGGGATATACCATTTACACTTGAATCAGGTAATGATTACACAGTAAAGATAACAAGTGTGGATGATCCAACCATAACAGATTTTTCAAATGCTAACTTTACTATAGTTGGTAACGAGATAACAGTAACTTCGCCCAATGGTGGTGAAGGCTGGCTGGATAATCAGGATCAGATAATCACCTGGACGGATAATTTAGCAGGTAATGTTGAGATACAGCTATTCAAAAATGATGTCTTCCACTCATCAATTACCACATCTACACCAAGTGATGGTTCTTACACCTGGAATATACCAGGCAGTACTCCATCCGCATCTGATTATAAGATAAAGATATTAAGTGTTGATGATGGTAATATATTTGATCTGTCAGATGGTAACTTCACAATAATCAATAACAATATAACTGTACTCTCACCAAACGGTGGCGAGAGTTGGCAAACAGGTAGCACTCAGGAGATTAGCTGGACTGATAATATTACAGAAAATGTAAAGATAGAATTATACAAGAATGAATTATTTGATTCATTGGTAACAGCATCAACACCGAGTGATGGTAGTTATACCTGGGATATACCTGCCGGTATCGCATCAGCTTCTGATTATAAAATAAAGATAACAAGTGTCAATCAGTCAGTTTTATCGGATATTTCAAATAGTAGTTTTACGATATACACCGGTCAGATTACAGTAACATCACCAAACGGTGGCGAGAGTTGGAAGGCAGGCAGTTCACAAAATATTAGCTGGACGGATAACATAGGTGAAAATATAATAATCGATCTCTATAAGGGAGGATCATTCCATTCAATAATATCAACATCAACAACCAGTGACGGTTCAAAGGTCTGGGATATACCATTTGATCTTGTATCGGGCAGTGATTACACAGTAAAGATAACAAGCACGGAGAATTCCAATCTATTTGATTTCTCAGATAATGACTTTACAATAGTAGGAAACCAGGTAACAGTAACAACACCAAACGGTGGTGAGAATTGGCAGGTAGGCAAAGAATATTTAATTACCTGGAATGATAATTTTACAGGAAGTGTTGAAATACAATTATTTAAAGGCGGTGTATTCCATTCATCGGTCACAGGTTCAACACCAAGTGACGGAGAATACACCTGGAATATACCCGGCAGTTTACCACAGGCTTCAGATTACAGCATAAAAATTTTAAGTGTTGACGACGCTAATGTATTCGATGTTTCAAATAACTTCACACTTTCCAATGAACTAATAGTAACAGTACCGAATGGTGGAGAGTTTTGGCAAAGAGGAACTACACACAATATTACCTGGACAGATAATATACCAGGAAATGTTAAGATAGATCTATACAGGGGTGTAAATACTTTCGATTCAGAGATAACACCTTCAACTCCAAGTAATGGCAGTTTTAGTTGGGATATACCTGCAGGAATTACGCCTAGAACCAATTATAGGATAAGAATAACCAGTGTAGATAATGCATCAGTATTTGATTTTTCGGATGCAAACTTTACAATATATGAGGGCAGTATAACTGTAACAGCACCGAACGGAGGAGAAAGCTGGGCTGCCGGAACAACACAGAGCATTACCTGGACTGATAATATAGATGAGAATGTATTGATTGATCTTTACAAGGGTGGTACATTTCATTCTGTTATATCCACCTCAACCGGATCAGATGGATCCAGAAGCTGGGATATACCATTTACACTTGAATCAGGCAATGATTACAGAGTGAGGATAACAAGCGTGGATGATCCGGCGATAACGGATTTTTCAAATGATAACTTTACAATTGTTGGGAACGAGATAACAGTAACTTCACCTAATGGTGGCGAAAATTGGCAGGTGGGCAGTACACAGATAATCACCTGGGATGATAATCTAACGGGTAATGTAGAAATACAATTATTTAAAGGCGGTGTATTCCTTTCGTCGATTACCAGTTCAACACCGAGTGATGGTGAATATACCTGGAATATATCTTCCACCTTAATACAGGCGTCAGATTACAGTATAAGGATATCTTCTGTCGACGATGGTACTATACTAGACTTCTCAAAATACAACTATATAAGGGAGGCAGTTTTGATTCAGAGATAACACCTTCCACTCCAAGCAATGGTTCATTTAGTTGGAATATCCCGTTAAACACAGCAGCCGGAACAGATTATTCTATAAAGATATCAAGTGAAAATAATGCATCTTTATTTGACTTTTCAGATAATAACTTTACGATATTTGAAGGTAATATTACAATAGAATCACCTAATGGTGGCGAAAATTGGCAGGCAGGCAGTTCTCACAACATTACCTGGGCAGATAACATAGATGATGATATAACGATCGATCTTTATAAGGGAGGAGTATTCCATTCAATTATTTCGACTGCAACCAGTAGTGATGGAACAAGAGGCTGGGATATACCATTCACTCTCGAATCTGGATCAGACTATACAGTTAAGATCACGAGTACGGATAATACAAATATCTTTGATTTCTCAGATGCTGATTTTACAATAGGAGGAAACTATGTAACGGTAACATCACCCAATGGTGGTGAGAATTGGCAGGTGGGCAGCACACAGATAATTACCTGGATGGATAATCTAACCGGTAACGTTGAGATTCAGCTATTTAAAAATGGAATATTCCACTCTTCTATCACAGGTTCAACTCCAAGTGATGGTGAATATACCTGGAATATACCTGGCAGTTTAACTCAGGCTTCAGATTACAGTATAAGAATATCAAGTCTTGATGACGGTAATATATCTGATTTTTCAGATGCAAACTTCACTCTATCTAATGAATTAATAGTAACGGTACCTAATGGAGGAGAAAGCTGGCAAAGAGGAACATCACACACTATTAGATGGACCGATAATATCCCGGGAAATGTTAAGATAGATCTATACAGGGACGTAAATACCTTCGAAACTCAGATAGCATCTACAACTCAAAGTTCTGGCAGTTATAATTGGGTTATACCTGCTGGAACTACACCTGGATCAAATTATAGAATTAGAATTACAAGTGTAGATAATACATCAATTTTTGATATTTCAGATACCACCTTCGAAATATTTGCTGGTAGTATAACTATATCGACACCAAATGGAGGAGAAAACTGGGTAGCTGGTACATCACAGGATATATTCTGGGAAGATAATATAAACGAAAACATAACGATTGATCTTTATAAGGGAGGTTCATTTCATTCTGTGATATCTTCTTCCACCGGTTCTGATGGATCAAAAGGTTGGGAAATACCATTTACACTTGAGTCAGGCAGTGATTACAAAGTAAAGATTACAAGTGTGGATAATCCAGCCATATCGGATATGTCAGACTCTAATTTTACAATAGTTGGTAACCAGATAACAGTAATATCACCTAATGGTGGTGAGGTTTGGCTGGATACTGACGACCATATAATTACCTGGTCAGATAATGTGACGGGTAATGTTGAAATACAACTGTACAAAAATGATATATTTAATTCTTCAATTACTGGTTCAACACCGAGTGATGGTGAATATACGTGGAACATTCCCGGTAGTAGCATATCGGGATCTGACTACAAGATTAAAATATTAAGTGTCGATGATGGAAATGTTTTTGATCTTTCAGATAATAACTTCACTATAATCAATAACGAATTGACTTTAACAGCACCTGATGGTGGTGAGAGTTGGCTTACAGAAACTTCACAAACAATTACCTGGATTGACGACATTGATGCAAATGTTAAGTTAGAACTATTTAAGGATGGAAATTATAATTCTACCATAGCAACGTCTACACCTAGCGATGGTTCCTATGTATGGGATATTCCACCAGGTATAACTTATAACCAGAACTATAGCATTAAGATTACCAGTGTGGAATATTCTGAACTGTTTGATATGTCCAACAGTAACTTTACTATATTAACTGGCAATATTACTGTAAAACAACCAAATGGAGGTGAGAGTTGGCAAGCAGGTACTACACGAATTGTTTCCTGGACAGACAGTCTTGAAGAAGATGTGAAGATTGAGTTGTACAAAGGTGGATCATTCCACTCTGTAATCTCAAGC
>JARRKK010000194.1:0-8229 GCA_037388105.1 Ignavibacteriaceae bacterium
TTTTGATATATAAACCAAATAATCAGATTTTAATTAATTTATTTAAAGTGCTTCCGTCATTATTTTATTTATTCTATCAATTATTGACTTAATGTTTTTTGTATTATTTGGAATAATCAAGACCGTATCATCTCCGCCAACTGTACCCATAATTTCCCTATCGTTCAGCCGGTCGATATAATGAGCTACACCCTGTGCTCTTCCGGCAAGTGTTCGTAATAAAATCAGAATTTCATTATGCTCAACGCTTATAATTTCATAACCAATAAGTTTTGCAATTTGTCTTCCCGATTCTTCAGGATTGAGTATATATCTGATTCCATTCCCTGATACAGATTTTATAACTCCAAGTTCATTAAAATCCCGGCTTAATGTAGCTTGGGTTACATTTACTCCCTCTCCTTTTAGTTTTGTTAATAGATCATCATGATTTGATATTGTGTACTCACCTAATATTTCTTTAATACGACTTTGTCTTTTCAACTTTGCTGACATGAACTTTTCCTTTGGGAATTTGAATTACAGCGGTAAGAGTTCTGATTAATTTATTAATTTCTTTGTCCGTTATCATAAATGGGGGTAGAAGTCTGATTATATCATTACCTGATGTACCAACGACAAAACCCTTCTCTAATAATTTTGATGCTAAATCTTTTGCACTAAATGGCTTACGAAATTCAACACCAATCATCAAGCCCTTTCCTCTTACATTTTTAATTGAAGGATGATTGATTTTGAGTAATTCATTTTTCAGTTTTTCCCCGATAAAATAATTATACTCAATCTGATCTTCTGAAAGTAAATCCAGAACTGCATTGGCAGCAGCAATTGTAACAGGATTGCCGCCAAAAGTTGAACCATGAGAACCGGGTGAAATGCATTCTGCCACTTCGCTACTACAAATTACAGCACCTAAAGGAAGACCATTAGCAATTCCTTTTGCAAGAGTAATAATATCAGGTTGTATATCATCCCACTGATAAGCGAACATTTTGCCAGTTCTGCCCATTCCTGTTTGTACTTCATCTACTATTAATAATAATTTGTTCTTATCACAAATCCCTCTCAGTTTTTTCAGATAGTTGTTTGATGGTATAATGACTCCCGACTCACCTTGTATTGGCTCAACAATAATAGCAACAGTATTCTTATTAATTGAATATTCGATTGCTCCAATATCATCATACGGAACGTATACAAAGCCTGGTGTTAATGGGAAGAATCCTTCCCAAAGCTTGTATTGCCCTGACGCCGAAAGACTTCCTAAGGTTCTGCCGTGAAAACTACCAAGTGTTGTTATGATTGTCGATCTTCCATCTATAAATTCGGATTTTTTATTGCCCCATTTACGTGCAAATTTTATTGCAGCTTCATTTGCTTCTGTACCGGAATTACAAAAGAATACCGAATCAAGCCCCGAATGTTGAGATAATTTTGAGGCTACTAATTCTTGTTGTTCAGATTCAAATAAGTTCGAAACATGCCAGTAACTATTTAGTTGTTCTTGGACAACTTTAAGTATTTCAGGATGTGCATGCCCAAACCCGGTTACAGCTATGCCGGAAAGGAAATCAATATATTCCTTTCCGGTACTATCATATAGATAGAAACCATTCCCTTTAACAAATTGAACTTTATAACGGGAATAGTTCTTTAACAATGAGGAATGGGATTTATATTTCAACTGCTTCTGAATTGACAATCCATGTTCCTTTCAATTTAGTTTCCAATGAATCATTAAATGCAGAAAGATCATTACCTATCCATACTTTGTTTATTCCGGCTTTTAAAAGGTCAAGACAACTCTCAAGTTTAGGGATCATACCATCTGTTATTTGTTTATTATCAAAACCAGTTTTAATATCCGTTCCGGTTAAATGGCTTTGAATAAAACCATTTATTTTAACTCCTTCTATATCTGATAAATAAATAACTGTATCTGCCTGAATAGCAATAGCTAATTCTTTTGTATATAAATCAGAGTTAACATTCATGAGATTGCCTTTGTTATCCTGACAAACCGATGAAAACACAGGCACAATTCCGTCTTTTAAAATCGAAATGAGCCAGTCTTTCTTTCCTGTGAAAACAGGAATTCCAACAAAGCCCAACTCTTCATTTAAATACTCCGCACTGAATAATCCATTATCAATCCCTGTTAATCCAATTGAATTAATGTGATTTGTCTGAAGCCTGCTGACCAATTTCCCATTTATCAAACCAGCTTGCACAGCAATAACCACTTCCATTGTACTACTATCAGTTATTCTATGTCCATTCCAAAACTTAGATTTAATTCCAAGTTTTTCACTCCATTGAGTTATTCTGATTCCACCACCATGAACTATTATTACGGCATCATAGGAATTTTTTAATTCTTTAATAATTTCAATCTGGAAATCATTAACGAACAAATCATCCATCACCTTTCCACTAAGTTTTAACAACAAAATTTCCATCTTGGTTACGTTCGGTATTTTGAATTGATTCTGACATACTCTTCTGAAAAGTCACAAGTGCGCCAGGTAGATGATTCATGTCCTTCACCTATATCAACAAATATGTTTACCTCATCTTTATCTAATAATTGCGTAGCTTCATCTTCATTTACGTCTGTAATAAAATTTGGGGATAAGATTGGCAGATCATCAAATTTAATTGATACATTTTCCGGATTAAATATTACCCCGCAATTACCTGCAACTGAAATAATCCTTCCCCAGTTAGCATCGTTACCATTCATCGCTGTTTTTACCAATGGCGAGTTAACGATAGCTTTTGCGATTATGTTTGCATCATTTTTTGTAAAAGCACTATTTACAGTTACATTAATTAATTTTGTGGCTCCTTCCCCATCGGATACGATTGCTTTTGCCATCTCTGAACAAATAGCAGTTAGCCCTTCAAGAAAGGCAGCATAATTATCGGTGCCATCTTTTATTTTAATCCTGGAAAGACCATTTGCTAAGATTATTACCATATCATTTGTACTCGTTTCTCCATCAACAGATACTTTGTTAAAAGTTTCGTTAATGGCTTCTGTTAATAGTTTTTGAAGAACACTGCTTTCTATTGAAACATCTGTAGTTAAAAAGGCAAGCATTGTAGCCATATTCGGCATTATCATTCCGCTACCTTTACAAATAGATCCAATTGTTCCTTCCCCACCATTTAACTGTATTTTACCCGCAAACGATTTTGTCCTGGTATCTGTTGTTAAAATAGCTTCAGCAGCATCGTTCCCTCCAGCTTCTGATAATTCAGGAATAATTTTGTCAATTCCGTTTAACAGATTATCTACTGGTAGCTGTTTACCAATCACTCCCGTTGAACTAATTAATACCTCATCAGGTTTTATGTTCATTTTGCCGGCGAGATACGATTGACAATCCAATGCATTATTATATCCCTGTATTCCAGTGCAAGCATTGGCAACTCCGGAGTTTACCAGTATCGCTCTTATTTTATTTTTTTGCTTAATGATCTTCTTCGAAATTTCATTCGGTGCGGCTGAAACTTTATTCATAGTGAATGTACCCGCAGCAGTAGAGGGAATATCCGAATATATTAATGCAAGATCTTTCTTTTGTTTCTTTATTCCACAATGAATTCCTGCAGCTTTAAATCCGCGAACTGAAGTAATCGTCCCTTCAGGATCAAACTGAAACATATTTATTCTCCCTGTTTAATAATCCAACAGTTTCATCAATACCAAATAATTTATTCATATTCTGGATTGCCTGTCCTGCAGCACCTTTCATAAGATTATCAATAGCCGCAGTAATAATTAATTTTTTCCCTTTTACAGAAATGTTTATGTCACAAAAATTAGAATCAACAATCCATTGAAGTTCCGGCGGATTATTTCTTAATCGAACAAAATGACAATCCTGATATAGATTGTTATATAAATCATCAAAATCTTGCTTTGCAATCTCTTCAGTAAGATGCACCGAATTTGTTACATAAATTCCTTTTGATATAGGAAGTAAATGCGGTGTAAAAGAAAATGGTGAGTGAAATCCATTTTTATAGAGTTGTTGTAAAATTTCCGGTTCATGTCTGTGATTGTTAACATTATAAGCTTTTACATTACTATACATCTCAGATAAAAGAAGATCTGTTCTTACTTCCTTCCCTGCTCCGCTTGTTCCGGACATGGCAAGACAACTTATGGTAGATATTTTATCAGCAAATTCGGGTAACAAAGGTAGCAAAGAAAGAAGTATAGCTGTTGGATAGCAACCTGGATTTGCAATTAACTTTACATTTTCGTAATTGGTTGATGGATGATCTGCTAAGCCATATACCTTCTCCTTTAAAAGGTGTGGTGAATTATGAGTAAAATTATACCACTGCATATATAGCTCTTCAAAATCTAATCTATAATCTCCACCGAGATCTACAACAAATTTATCATTACTAATTAAATCAGGAACAAATTGGAGAGCTTGAGTTGACGGAAGAGCAATGAAATACAAATCATGTTCAAGGGAAACATTTTCACTGGATTCGATTTGAAGATTATCTACCAGACCAACAAGATCCGGAAAAAGCTTATGTAATTTTTCACCCGCACTATTCTTTGCATAAATTTTAATTTCTGTAGTAAAAGGATGCACAGCCAAACATTGAATTAATGCTTTCCCCGTGTATCCTGTTCCACCGATTATACCTATTGAGTACATAGATTTCTCTACAATTGTTATTAAAATAAGTTGATTAGGTTCAAATGTTTCTTGAGATGGTTATAATTTTGCCCGCCAGGGGCGCCTGCGGAACATAATTGTGGGGGTATTTTCTTTTGATAGTATTAATGGAAATGGATTAATATGTTTTTCTTTCTTTATCATTCTTTACTAACAATATTAGAAAACTAATAAATCAATGTCAATAGATATATGAATATTATTTAATAATAATTATTAATTACTTATAATATTGCATTATAAATGAATATTTATGCAATTATTTGTAAATATAAAGCTGGTGTTCTATCTCCAAATAAAATTCTATTAATTAAACTGATTTTATCATTTTCTTAGTAGAAACAAACGCCGGTAAAGACTTGATAATAATACGTTCCCTGCTTAGATTACTCACATCACACTTTGCCTCAGATGATCCTGCTGCTTTCTCCTCTTCGTCTTTTGTATTCCTCTAGAGTGTTGTTCTATAATCCTGTATCCAAACAAACAGCTTAATTCCCTAATTCCTATATAAACAATCCATCAACTGAGAGGTATCGTTCACCTGTATCATAATTGAATGTAAGAATTCTCTTTCCCACAGGTATGTCAGGCAGTTTTTTATTAACTGCAGCTAGGGCAGCTCCAGATGAGATTCCAACAAATAATCCTTCTTCCTTTGCAACCCTTTGGGTAAATTGAAATGCTTCTTCTTTTGAAACTGTAATAACCCCGTCAAGAATGGATGTATCAAGATTCCCAGGAATGAATCCTGCTCCTATTCCCTGTATCGGATGAGGTCCTGGTTTACCTCCCGATATTACTGCAGAGATATCGGGTTCAACCGCAAAAACTTTCAGATCAGGAAATTTCTGCTTCAATACTTTTGAAACTCCGGTGATGTGGCCGCCTGTACCCACTCCTGTTATCAAGTAATCAAATCCATCATTAAAATCTTCTATAATTTCACGTGCTGTATTTTCCATATGTGCCCTTACATTCGCAGGATTATCAAACTGCTGAGGCATCCAAACATTCTTATTATTCTTCATAATCTCATTTGCTTTGGTTATTGCTCCCTTCATTCCTTCTTCTCTAGGAGTAAGTTCAAATTTTGCACCGAAGGCAGACATAAGTCGCCTTCTTTCAATCGACATAGATTCAGGCATTACGAGAATTAATTCATATCCTTTTACTGCGGCAACCATCGCAAGGCCTATTCCAGTATTTCCAGAAGTAGGTTCAACGATAATGCTTCAAAGTGCTATTCTGTCTTTTATACTTCCTCCCGGATTAGCATATTCCAGTTTTAACCAAACCTCATGATTTGTTCCAAACAATTTATTTATTCTAACATGTGGTGTATTACCAATTGATTCGAGAATATTATTTAATTTCATGTCTATCCTTATATTATATATTCTAAAGTTTCAAAAGAGTTATCTTTTGATCTTATTTTGACCTCACTCTTATTATATACAAATGAATTAGAAGGAATGCTCTGAGTTACCCAGGTGTTTCCTCCAACAATACTATTTTTCCCAATTACTGTACTTCCTCCTAATATAACAGCCTGAGCATATATAATAACATTATCTTCTATTGTTGGATGACGTTTTATCCCTGCATTATTCTTAGAAACACTTAAAGCACCTAAAGTTACCCCCTGATAAATCTTTACGGAATTTCCAATCACTGTACTTTCACCAATTACTATACCTGTACCATGATCGATGAAAAACGATTTGCCTATTTTTGCTTTTGGGTGAATATCAATTCCTGTTTTTCCATGCGAATATTCTGTTAGCATACGTGGAATAGCTGAAATATCTAAGTTATCTAACTGATGAGCTATTCTGTAAATTAAGATAGCATAAAAACCCGGATAGCTGATTATGACTTCCTCGATAGAAGTTGCTGCCGGATCGCCTTCATATATTGCAATTGCATCTTCAACGAGTAATTCATATATCTCTGGAAGTGTCTCTTTGAATTTATTAATTGTAAAGTTTATATCCGGTAATTCAGAATCATATGATTGCAAAATTTTTTTCAATAAACCTAAAATTTCCATGATATCTTTTTCTTGATCAAGATTTTGATTCTCAGACAATATTGGGAATAAATATCCCACTAATTCATCAATAAAGAAGAATACTTCGTTTTTCGAGGGAACCTTCCTACTTGAATGTTTTTTGAATTGTCCGCGTTTTTGAATGACTATATTCCGTCCCATAATGTAAAAAAACCCTTTCGTTTTACGAAAGGGTTGTTTGATTTAAAATTTTTGATTATTTCAATTTAATATCAGTTGTTATTCTTATAGACAACCCTTCCTGATTGGGATTTACAACAACGGCGATAAAGAATAGTTTGTTTGTTAGATTTTTTCATTAGTTTAATGTAACAAATTTCTTTCAAACTATCCAATCATCTGAAAAGTGTTTTTTAAAATTGACTTTTATATAATAAATATTATATTAGCAGCTACAATGAAAAACAATTGCACAGCACATCATCATTCTTCTTATAACCTCTTAGGTGAGTGCTGGTGAACTTTATTTAATAATTTGTAAATAGAGAATTAAAATCATACCCGGCATAAGCCGGGTTTTTTGTTTTAAAGGAGTTTTAATGGAAAACAGAAATTTAAGATTGGCTTTACAAAAAAATGGACGATTAACCGAAAATTCACTGCAGCTTCTGCGGAATTGTAACTTGGATATCGAAAAGTTTAACGACAGGATGATTGTAAGTGTTCGTAATTACAACCTTGATCTTCTTTTTCTTCGTGATGATGACATCCCTGAATATGTTCAGGAGGGAGTAGCTGATATTGGTATCGTAGGCGAAGATGTAGTTGAAGAAAATAAGGCTGAAGTAAGTGTTGTGAAAAAACTTGGTTTTGGGAAGTGCAAGCTAAGAATAGGGATTCCTGAAAGTGATGAGATAGATAATATCAAGGCTCTCGAAAATAAACGTATAGCAACTTCTTACCCGAACATATTAAAAAAATTTTTGAAATCGAATAATCTAAAGGCAAATGTTATAAATATCAGCGGTAGTGTTGAGGTAACCCCAACCTTAGGAATATCAGATTATATCTGTGATCTCGTATCGACAGGTAATACACTTAAACTTAATAAATTAAAATCGTCATTAACTGTTCTTGAATCGGAAGCTGTTCTGATTAAAAATAAAAATTTAGATGAACTAACGGATAAGTATCAAATCTATTCTAAACTTCTTGCAAGAATTGAATCTGTTCTGAATGCGAAAAATTCAAAATATCTTATGATAAATGTTCCAAAAGATTCGCTTCAAACAATACTGAAAATAATTCCGTCACTTAAGAGTCCAACAATACTTTCATTAGCCGAAGAATACCTGTGCGCTGTTCACGCGGTTATTCCTGCTGAAAAATTCTGGGAAATTGTTGACAATCTTAAAGCGGCAGGCGCATCCGGAATATTGTTATTACCAATTGAAAATATTGTGTATTAAACGAGCAATAAAAACCAATTACGCAAATGAAAAAATA
>JARRKK010000194.1:8237-9569 GCA_037388105.1 Ignavibacteriaceae bacterium
TGATTAGCAATGAATCTGTAAAAATACAAGTTGAAAAAATAGTAAATGATGTGAAGCGTGGAGGAATTAAAACTGCAGTAAATTATGCAAAACTAATTGATGGGTTTAATGGACGAAATATTTTAGTTACTCAAAAAGAATTTGAAGAAGCTGACAAATTGCTTTCACCGAAAATAAAAACAGCTTTGAGAACTGCTTATAAGAACATTTATACTTTTCATAAAAAACAAATTCCAAACAGTTATTCCATCGAAACCATTAAGGGTGTTAAATGCGAGCGAAAATTTATCCCTATTGATAACGTTGGATTATATATACCGTCGGGAACGGCACCTCTTCCTTCAACAATGTTAATGCTGGGAATACCGGCGCAGATAGCAGGTTGTAAACGAGTAGTTGCTGTTTCACCAACAAAAAATGAAGTTCATGCAGCAATACTTTATGCTGCCAAATTGTGCGGAGTAAAGGAGTTTATTAAAATTGGAGGTGCACACGGGATAGCACTTAACAAATTCAATAAGGTTGATAAAATATTCGGACCGGGAAACCAGTTTGTTACAACTGCAAAAAGTATTGTAAGTGTTGATCCGGAGGGTTGCTCAATTGATATGATTGCAGGTCCAAGCGAATTGCTCATTATAGCTGATGAATCTGCCAACCCTGATTTTGTTGCCGCAGATCTTCTTTCACAAGCTGAACATGGTAATGATTCAATTGTTATCCTTATATCAACCAGTAGTTCGGTTCTGACTAAAACATTGAATTGTATATCCAATCTTCTTAAGAAAACACAAAGAAAAAGCATTG
Organism: Ignavibacteriaceae bacterium; assembly: GCA_037388105.1. GTDB lineage: Bacteria > Bacteroidota > Ignavibacteria > Ignavibacteriales > Ignavibacteriaceae > BMS3ABIN03. The sequence goes on from JARRKK010000194.1 coordinate 9,045, forward strand.
CAAGAGAAGCGTTAAAAAATTCTTTCTGCATCAAAGTGAATGATCTGGACGAAGCAATTAAGTTTAGTAATAATTTTGCACCGGAACATCTCATACTAAATCTTCAAAATGCCAAAAGATATTTAAATAAAATCACCAATGCAGGATCTGTTTTCATCGGTAAGTATACACCTGAAAGTGCGGGTGACTATGCTTCCGGTACAAATCATTCCTTGCCGACATACGGATTTGCGCGCGCAAGTGGTGGTGTTAATGTTGAAATGTTTATGAAAGCAATTACTTTTCAGTCAATAACGAAATCCGGACTTAAGAATCTATCGAATACAATTATTACACTTGCTGAAACAGAATCGCTTCAGGCACATGCAGATGCAGTTAAAATAAGATTGAAATGATTGAATTAGAAAAAATAGTTCGGACAAACATTAAAAATCTGAATCCTTATGTATCAGCACGTGACGAAAGTCAGGAAGGCATATTTCTCGACGCGAATGAAAATTCCTTTGGAAGTGTCATTCAATCTGA
>JARRKK010000195.1:0-7940 GCA_037388105.1 Ignavibacteriaceae bacterium
AAGAAAAAGTAAAGTCTGTCAAAAGTTAAGTTATTATCATTTAGAGAATATTACCATGCAGCAATCTCCCGAATTCAGAATAATTATGCGGTCACTTCTCCCGACTTCCTCAGGGATTTTGATAACAGTATACCTTCTGAGAAAGGTTCCTTCCCTATTTCTATAGTTGGTTGAATGACATACTATCTGTTTATCATAGGCCAACTACTCATACCAGTAATCATTCTCACCATACCATTATAGTAACCAGCGGGGTAATGAGGAGATGCAACAACAGAAATTTTGCCCATTGGCATCCCGGGCAGGGTATTTAAATCTATAGGCTGCACATTAGCTCCAAATTTCTGGTTTATCACTTTTATCCATTCATTTGCTATAAGTCCATTACCCCTCGAAGAAGGATGAACTCCATCATAACTATAAGTTCCACCTGCAATAAAAGATGATGAAAATACACCTATTCCAGAAACAGGAATTGGAGATACAACTAGATTTTTTAGGAAAGTATTCATATCTACCACCGCAATGTCTCTACTTCCTGCTTCAGATGATATAGTTCCGTTAAATTCATCTACGGCATTTGTTGCAATCATTATTTCATCTGGATCAAGTACAAATGCATCAGGAAATGGATTTTGAGGATGAAAACCAAAAGCTTGTGTTGTATCGATACCGCTGGTAGGCGGAATCTCTATTCCATTATCAACATAGTATTTTCCTGTGGGTAGACCGAGTAAAGAGGCATAGTTTTGACCAGCTAATGTAAATAGTACTATTACGTTTCTAACTGAAGATGAATCTGCAAATCCTACATTATAAGGTAATCCCAAATTGAAACCAGTACTACTCACATAAATTATACCCGTGGCTGGAAGCCCTGCTGAAGTCTGAAGTCCCGCAACGAATCCCCAGGGAACACTACCTGCCAATGCAGGACCGACAGTTGTAAAGAAAGGTATTGATGAAACTTCTGGAATATTTGCCACGACAATATCTGCACCTGTTGCTATTAAGCTATCAAGCATTGCTGAAAATAAAGATGTAAAAACCTGGGATTCTGTTGGTAAAGTTCCAGGGGGACCAGATAATCCGATATTTGTACCTGAAGTACCGCCACTTGTTGCGTAACCTAGAACATCATTGTTCCCGATCCAGGCAGTTATAAAAGTAGGTTGTAAATTTTTGGCCTGATTTATTACACTATTACCAAAAGCTGCATCCCTTAAAATCAAAGCAAAAAAAGGATTCTCTCTGGCTACACTTTTTGACCCAAAATCAGTTTCATCGGACATATCAAATAAAATGGCGCCTGGAATACCAAGATTGTTATATGGTCTCTGAAGCGATATATTTAAATTCGAAGATGGGTCAGTGGGATCAACGGAGGGTTCAGTAACTATAGTTGGAGCAAGATTTAATAATCTTAACCTACCGGGATCACCGATTCCGGGATTAAGTATCAGTGGCTGCTCAAATGAAGTTCTCTGAAATTGTTGTGAAAGCATACTCGGAAAACTGTAGGTCTGATCTCTTTCAGATAAAGCATTTGATTGAAACCCTGCTACAAAACTGTTACCTATAGAAACATACATATCAAAGTCTGCAGAACCCGGATTAAAAGGCGGAGTTGGAGTTACTATTACCTCATCTTCATTACAACCAATAAAGTATAACGCAGAGACAACTAAAACTATCATTAAATATTTAATATTTTGAATATACTTTTTCATTTTTATCCTTATTTAATTAATTGTTATAACGTTATCGTAATAGAAGCAATTAATTGTCTGCCTACAATTGAACCACCAAATATTTGATAGGCTTGTCTGTCAAATAAATTTGTTACGGACAAACCTGCACTATATCTCTGTGAAAATTTATAACCAGCAAAAAGATTAAATAAATGGTATTCTGGTATTCTACCGGCAAATACTCCGGCGGCCCAATCAAAAGCTTGTACTGAACGGCCTGAAAATTCAATTTCATAACCATTTGGATTTGTATATCTAATTGAATAACCAAATTTATTTTTGGGATTGTTTGGAAGTAATAAATCACCCTCTTGTTGATTCTCAACATCAAAATCAAAATAAGCCCAATTAGCAGAAATGAAGAACTCATCTGTTAGATAATAGTTTAATCCAAGTTCAATTCCCCGCTCATTTACCTCACCCTCATTAGTGTATGAAAGAACAACGGCTGTTTCTCCTGAAGGTAGTATTGTTAATCCTGGTAATTGTGCTTTTACAACTTCAGATAATCCTGCAGGGGCGCCGTTAAATGGGTATGCGGGGTTTACACCTTGAAGCAAATCCGTAATAAAATTATATACTTTATTTGCATAACCATCAAGCGTAATAAATAACTTGTTATTAAGGAAGATTCCTTTATAACCAATTTCATATCCTTCAATTTGTTCAGATGTTAATTCAGTGTTTCCGAAGGCATAAATAGGAGTCAATTCACCAGTGTTAATTCCTAGTGAACTGAGATCAACACCACCTGCCAAAACTCTTAAAAAATACTCTGAAATACTCGGTAATAAAAATGCTTTATTAAATGAAACCCTTAGTGATTGATTGGGAAGAAAAGACCAGACAGCCGCAAATCTTGGCGAGAATCTTGCATCTTCATAGGTAGTTTTATCAACACGACCCACAGCAACCAATTTTAATTGGGTTAATGGATTATATTCTAATTGTGCATAAGCTGCGGAAACAGTATAATTTCTGGTTCCTTCCATAGCTGTTTCATCCATATCAACGTGGCCAAACTTTTGTGCTGCACCAACAATGACTCTTATTTTATCTTGAAAAAATGAATCATTATATTGTCCCTCGATTTGATACAAAGTAGTATTCTCAAGTAATGGACCACCTGATGCTAAAGAAAAAATAGTATCGGGGATAACATTGTTTTCTGCTATTGTTAATCCACCTTCAGCAGTAAGCAAAGAAGCATCAGCCAGCTGATAGTCCACTCTCGCGGTTCCGTATATATATCTCAAGGTTCCATCCTTTATATCTCTTTGTTCTACAGTTGTGTCGGAAGTTGAAGCAGAAAGCCCAGGATATTCAAAAGGACGAGTAGTTCTATTTTTATTCCAATTACTGCTTTGCATATAACCGGCAGAAACTTTATAACTCCATCCTGCTCCTAATAATCCTGAATGACGAATATCAGCCCTGAACATGCTGAGTTCGCCACCCGATAATTTTATTTTTGTACCGAGTGATTGTTGTGGTGATAATGTATTAAAGTTAAGGACACCGTTAAAAGCATTTGTTCCGTAAAGAGCTGAGCCAGGTCCCCTAACAAATTCAACATTACTTATGTCATCTAATGGGAAAGAAATTGCTCCCCACTCCTGTTGTCCTAAAAAGGCAGCAGCTAAATCTCTGCCATCCATAAGAACTAATACACGCCTGGTAACAGAACTATTGAAGCCCCTGGTGTTAAGGTTATAATCGTCTACACCATTTTGTACAAGATCAACACCTGTTTCAGTTTCTAAAAGTTTTGCAACACTACCTGAGTTGGATTTGAGTTGGATCTCTTCCATTCCTATTATTGTTATTGCAGATGGGGACTCTGTGATTTTCTCATTTCTTCTGGAGGCAGCATAAACTGTGACATTTCCAATCTCTACCACTGACACAGCTAAATCAACATTTAATTGTGCTGTTTGATAGTCAATTACAAATACACCCTCTTCTGTAACTGACTGATAACCAATAAGGGAAAAAACTAACGTGTATGTACCGGCAGGAACATTTTCAATAGTATAGTTTCCGTCAAGGTCGGTTGCAGCGCCCATGGTAGTACCGCTGATTATTACATTAACCCGAATCAATGGTTCCCCTGAACTTTCATCCTTAACACTACCCTTTATTGTTCCATTACCCTGAGCAAATGCTTGACAGGCTAACAATAAGATTATAATAATTGATGAAAGCAAATGTTTATTGAAAGTAAATAAAAGGGTTGGACAATCGTAAATAACTCTCATAGATGTACTCCTTATTTTGATCAGATAATAATGCCTCATAAATCTTAAGAAATATTATTATTGTCAATCGAAAATAATGTATCACCTTTCTCAACTGCATTACCTTCACTGACAAATAATTTTTTAATCTTACCGGTTGAGGGGGATTTTAAATCGTTTTCCATCTTCATTGCTTCTAAAATTAAAACGGATTCTCCCTTATTAATTTCGTCACCGGTATTTTTATTTATTTTTAAAATCATACCAGGCATTGGTGCGTTTACTTCAATTGTACTGCTCAGTGAAGACTTTGCTGCTTCTATTATTTTTTTAGCACGCTCTTCTAACTCTGATCTTGCAACCAAATCGATTTTATTTCCATTCACTAGAAACGAAAACTTCTCATTGTTTACCTGTTTAGCGCTAACCTCATAAATACTATTGTTAATCCGAATCAAATAGGTATTGTTACCCAATATTTGTAATTCGTAATTAATTATTTCCCCATTCAGATTTGCCTCTGTTCCGTTAAGCAAACTGATTTTATTTTTCTCATCGTTAATTGTAATAACAAATTCATTCATCGTATAACTGTTCCTGCCATTTATTTTTATCTACGGAATTAGAACGGATGATATTACTTTTTGTTTCCGATAAGAGGAGAGTAGAAATTAATGCAGCGGCACTTTCTTCATTCTTTTTGATCCTGTTAATTTTATTTTTTCCATCAGACATAAAATTATTCTCCACAAAATTAATATCATATGAACCATTCAAAAACGCCTGATGTTCAAGAATATTTTTTAAGAAGGAGATGTTTGTTGTTACACCGGCAATTTGGTATTCGTCTAATGCTCTTTTCATTCTGTTTACAGCTTGTTTTTTATCAGCACCCCAGGTAATTAATTTTGAGATTAAGGGATCATAATAAACACTTATTTCAGAACCTAATTCAAATCCTGAATCAAGTCTGACCCCCGGACCGGAAGGTGCTTTATAATGGTTTATCCTTCCCGTTGAAGGAAGAAAATCATTGTACGAATCTTCGGCATAAACCCTGCACTCAAGACTATATCCGTTTATTTTTAAATCATCCTGTTGAATGGATAATTTATTTCCGGATGCAATTAATATCTGTTCTTTTACCAGATCAGTTCCTGTGATTAGTTCCGTAACCGGGTGCTCAACCTGAAGACGTGTATTCATCTCAAGAAAAAAGAAGTTTTTATTCTTATCCACAAGAAATTCAATTGTCCCCGCATTAAAATACTTACAAGCTTTTGCAGCATTAATAGCTGACTCTGTGATTTTCTTCCTCACTTTTTCATCAATGAATTGTGAAGGAGATTCTTCAATAATTTTTTGATGTCGTCTTTGAATGGAGCATTCTCTTTCGAAAAGGTGAATATAATTTCCATGTTTGTCCGCTAGTATTTGTACTTCAATATGTTTGGGTTTTTCAATAAACTTTTCGATATAAACATCATCATTTGCAAATGCTTTTAAAGCTTCACGCTTTGTAGCTTCAAATGCGCTTTTGAATTCTTTCTCCTGATCAATTCTCCGCATACCCTTTCCGCCTCCTCCTGCAACAGCTTTTAGCAGTACCGGATAACCAATCGATTCTGCAATTTCTTTCCCTTCATCTGCAGTAGAAACGGGTTCGGTGGTTCCGGGAACAATTGGCACATCGTGTTTTTTCATTAAATCTCTTGCAGCAGTTTTATTCCCCATCATTTTAACGGAAGATGACGATGGACCAATGAAATTAATCTTAGATTTTTCACAAACTTCTATGAACTCCGGATTCTCTGAAAAAAATCCATAGCCGGGATGGATAGCATCAGCTTTAATTTTCATTGCCAGATCTATTATTTTATTTGTATTAAGATAGGAATCTGAAGATAGCGATGAACCGATATAATATGATTCATCTGCTAAAATGGTATGTTGTGATGTTTTATCAGCATCAGAATAAATTGAAGCGGAAATAATTCCAAGATCACGGCAACATCTGATAATGCGTACTGCAATCTCTCCTCTGTTGGCAATTAATATTTTTTTGAACAATTAAGACCTTATAGTAATTCTATTATTGTAATTCCCTCACCGCCCGCTTCTATCGGAGCGAAATAAAAATTTTTTACTTTTTCATGTTTGGTCAGTATATTTTTAACTGTATTCTTCAATGCACCGGTACCTTTTCCATGTAATATCTCAATTCTTTCATGTCCGGATACATATGAATCATCTACAAATTTAATAACTTCAAATTCAACTTCATCCGGTTTTCCTCCACGGATATCCAATTGGTAATCCCTAAGTGGTAAGGTATAGTTCTTGAAAATTGAACTTCCTTGATTTGAAGAACTTTCTTTTTCGTGCAATAAATTATCCAGATTTACTTTCATCTTCAAGCTTCCAACCTGAATTAAAGCTCTTTTTTTACTCTTATCTAAAGAAAAAATCTTACCTGTTGTGCTTGTTTCTTTTAATTTTACAAAGTCGCCGATTTTAAAATCAGCTTCACCGTTATTCAAGTCGGTATCGGTACTAAACAAATCTGTATTTTCTAATTTTAGCTCACTTATAATTTCTTTCGATTTTTTTATCACTTCCCTGCTAGCATTCGATTCACGAATTTCTTTGATTATCTTTTCAATACTCTTGTTCACATTTTTAAGATAATCATCAGCATCAACTTTAACTTTTTTTAGAATTTCCTTCTTTTCCTTTTCAAGTTTTTCAAGATTCTTTTTATACAGACTTGATAAACCGGATAAGCGTGAATTTTCTATCTCAAGTACTTTTAGCTTCTTTTCTAAAGTTGAGGATTTCTTTTCAACTTCGATTAGAAACTCCTCAATTTTGTGCTTATCTGTATCGATATACTTTGTTGCTGATTTAAGTAAATCATCATCAATTCCAATCCGCTTTGCAATCTCAAATGCATAACTTGATCCCGGAACACCAAGTTTAAACTTATATGTCGGAGAAAGATTTTCATTATCAAATTCCATTGCTGCATTAACAAACTTATCTTCGTCGTTCGCTATAAGCTTCAAACTTCCATGATGAGTTGAAGCAAATACTGTTGAATTGCAATCCCTTAACTTAATGAGTACAGCTGCCGCAAGAGAAGCACCCTCAGAGGGATCAGTACCAGTACCAATTTCATCAAGCAAAATTAGAGAGCCGCTGCTTGCGTTATTAAGGATATACAAAATATTTTTCAAATGAGAGCTAAACGTTGATAGATCATCCTCTATTGATTGCTCATCACCGATATCAATAAGAATGTTATCGTAAAAATGAAAATTAGAATCGGGGCTTACAGGTATATGAATTCCTGATTGAACTAATGCGTGCAATAATCCTATAGATTTAAGCACAACAGTTTTCCCACCTGCATTTGGACCGGTAATTATAATTACCTTTTCGTCTTTTAGGGAAAAATTCAATGGTACGGTGTTATCTCTTCCCAATTTTTTCAACAAAACCGGATGTCTCCCTTCCTGAAGACTAAACTGTTTTTTGTTATCCAGTTCCGGAAATGCACCAATGATTTCGATCGAATGAAGGGCACGTGCAAATATTGAATCTACCTGTGCAATTTTATTTTGTGTGTCTCTCAGTTCGTCCGCAACATTAGCTATTAACCTGGTTAATTCTTTTAGAAGCCGATCAATCTCTCTCCTTTCAGCAAAAGCGAGTGAAACAATATCATTATTGAGTTCGAGTGTTTCTTCGGGTTCAATGTAAACCGTTTGTCCTGTTGAAGATTCCGAATGAATAAATCCCTTCAAATGCCTTTTATGTTCCGCTTTGATTGGAATAACCATTCGTCCATCTCTAAGAGTCAAATAATCTTCCTGTACCATCTCTTGTGCGTTTAACGATTTCATTATCTTTTCAACAGATTTAACAAGCTCGTTTTTTTGAAAGAATTTCT